>DAHXPE010000392.1 GCA_027364495.1 Candidatus Heimdallarchaeota archaeon
CCATAGAATATTTCATTAGTATTCATATTTGTAATTAGCATTTCATGGTTTTTAAACCTTTTGTTTCTAATTTAGAGCTGTTTGGGAATTTGTTAAAATAGAAGAAGATTTGAGCTTTTCGATAAAATTAAAGATCTTCATGTTCTTATTAAGCAATACAGACCGAGTTGGAGGAGAATCGCAATTGAATTTCCAGCAGGAGTAGCTGATGGATATGACGAAAATCCACAAATTACAGCTTCTCGAGAATTAGAAGAAGAAACTGGGTATGTTGCTGGTAAATTAGAGTTTATAGGTAAATTTCGTCACTCTTCACGTTCAACGCAATATTGCTATTCATATGTGGCAGAAAACCTTGAATGGAAAGGTCAGAAATTGGATGAAGGAGAATATATCGAGGAATTACTTGAGGTAACACCTGAACAAATTGAGGAATTTATTAATAATGAGGAAATAGTTGATATTTCACATATTGCTACCTGGTATAGATATAAACAGTTATTTCTAGGAGGAAACAAGTAATTTCTTTACTAGAAGAACGGACTAAAAAATTACAACATTATTTTAATCAATAAGGGACTATCTGGACTAATCCTGTATTGGATGTCTAGAGATCAACGTGTATGGGATTTTTCCATTACTTATGCTAAAAAATTAAAAATTGGTTGCAAAATGGAGCTAATGGGATTTCTATGCCTCTAGTAGTAATTGATAGTTATAAATTCGTTACTTGCTGGATCATCCCAACGAAACAAGATTATTCATCAAGAACAATTAGGCCCAAAATTCATAAGCTATTAGGCAAATTTTTTTCACCTCTACCTGAACTTAAAAAACATTCCATATCTAGTAACTTTACTATTGAATCAACAAATTGGCTAAAAATATATGAAAGCCTAAATATAGATTTATCAGTAAATGAAGTTAGCTGGTTGCAACCAGGAGAATTGAATGCGAGAAAAAATCTTCAACAATTCATTAATACGAATCTTAAATTGTATGCAGCTCAAAAAAATGATTCCACAACATAAGTCTTATCAAATTTATCGTCTTATTGGCATTTTGGTTGACCTTCTGCTCAACAAATAGCATGGGAAATATCAAGAGCTACAGATATTTCACAAGCGACAAAAAATATCTTTAGAGAAGAGTTAATAGTTAGAAAAGAACTGGCTGATAATTTTTGTTATTCCAATGAAAAGTAGGATCGATTCGAAGGATTTTATTTATGGGTTCAAGAAACTTTGGCTAACTAATTGATAGATAAACGCAATCATAATTATATTTTCGAAGAATTTGAACAAACAAAAACACATGCTGAACTCTTGAATGCTGATCAGAAAGAAATGGTTACAACAGGAAAAATACATGACACATAGGATGTGTTGGGCAAAGAAACTACTTTAATGAACAGAAATACAGTCTGATGCGGTAAAATTGGAATTAAATTAAATGATAAGTGTAAACTAGACGGCAGTTATCTAAACGGTTATACTGGAATAGCATAGCTAATCGGAGAAATTCAGGACAGGCTTTGGGGACCAGAACAACCAATTTTTGGATTGGTTCGATATATGAATTATGCAAGAGCCAGAAGAAAATTCAATAGCCAAAAATATATTGATAAAATCGCTGAGATTAGCAATAAAAATTGAAATTTATTTGTTTTGAAATTTAGGCTCCCGCTTTTCCATTCTAGCCATAAATCCTTCCTGAACATCTTTAGAAGGAAGGAGATTTAATTGAGCAAAACGTTCAACATCAAGAGCAGAAGAAATATCCATTGGATATACAGTATCAACGACCTTTTTTGCTTTACCTAAAGCTAAAGGACCACGTTTTAATAATTTACCTATGATTTCATTAAGTTTATTCTCAATATCCTGACTCGGACAGACAAAATTAACCAGACCGAAATTAAAGGCTTGTTCTCCAGTATATTCATCTGCTAACATAATTAATTCTTTAGCTTTACCAGTTCCAACGACTCTAGTAGCTCTGGTAGTGCCACCAAGGTCGGGAATAATAGCAAGTTCTGTCTCAGGAAAACCAATTTTACAATCACACGAAGCTAAACGTAAATCACAGGCAAGTGCAAGTTCAAGACCTGCACCAAGACAAAAACCTTCGAGAACAGCTATGACTGGCTTAGTGCATTTTTCAATAGCTGTAAAGGAATCCTGAAGGTTCTTCGCGTACATTTCTATTTCAGGGACTGATGCACTTTGGTTAGTCATTGCCAACTCTACGAAATCTATTCCTGCGGAAAAAAATTTTTTCCCTTGATAGCTGGTTCCACGAACTACAATGAGGAATATATCGGTATCTGATGAAAGTTTTGTAAAAGTCGTTTGAATAAGGTCAAACATTTCTCTAGTAATAGCATTTCTTTTTTCTGGTCGGTTCAATGTAATGGTACAAACATGATTAGTTTTTGATACATCAAGTAACATGAATAAAACCTTGGTATGGAAAAAATAAGTATAAAAAAAGTAGTTACGAAAAGAAAAAAAAAGTATTGTTCTTATGCTTTACGCAAATGAACAACCGGGAGGACCATTTGACTGATATCAGAGCTTGAAAGGTCTTCGTGGCTCTTAATTGATAAATCAAAACGATTAATTTCAATATAATTAGTCTTGCTGGTAATTACACTGTCTGAAATTTTAAAGAGCTTTGTATAAAAGAAGAATGATGCATCATATTCTGGATCTGGTGCTAAGGCCCTGTTAACAATAAATAAGGCATCATTTGGTCCATGATACAAATAAACTAATCCATTATTAATCTGATAAGCATCTAATAAAGCTGATAGCTCATCATTATAGAAATGATTAAATTCTTTCAAAGCTTTTTCTTTTATAATAGCTTTAGCATAGGGAGCCACATCTACGTTTTCAAAAATAAATAATACTTCTTTAGGATCTCCTGAAAGTTTATCAGTAAATTCATAGGAATCATGGTTGTCATCGTATTTTAATGCTTTAGCTGAATCAGGTAAAGGGTCGGCTCTTAGAATGAATTTAACAAGATCATATTCAGATGCAACAAGAATAGGTGTTTTATTATTAACAACTCTGATTGATCGTAATCGTGATCTCATTCCCATATTAAGACCTAATAAGGCGTTTAAACCACGTAGCATAGAATTCAAGTCAGTTTTAAAAATAAAGTCTTTTTTTAATTCTGTGGGGGAATCCATTAGTTTTACATCCATAATATTAATAATGTTAATTTGCAGTAAACTAAGTTTTCCCTACCATTATATTTTAAAATGACCAATTTATTACACAAACAGGAGAAAATTGCTATATACGCGTTTTTAAAATATGTTTCAAGTAACTTAAACAAAAAAGAGGTTAAATAATTGTTTAAACTTGTATTAGTTAGGCATGGGGAATCGCAATGGAATCTAGAGAATAGATTCACTGGTTGGGTCGATATTGACCTATCTGAAAAAGGATTTGAAGAAGCAAGAAAAGCTGGAAAATTATTAAAGAAAAACGGTTATACATTCGATGTCTGTTATACGTCCTTTCTTAAAAGAGCTATTAAAACCAATGATATCATTTTGGAAGAATTAGATTTAATGTACATTCCAGTATTAAAACATTGGAGATTGAATGAAAGACATTATGGTGGATTGACAGGACTAAATAAAAAAGAAATGGCTGAAAAAACTTCACCAGAACAGGTCCATATTTGGCGTCGAAGTTTTGATGTACCACCACCAGCTTTAGAAGAAAGTGATCCAAGACACCCCAAACATGATCCTAAATATGCAATCTTGACTGCTGATCAACTACCAGCAACAGAAAGTTTAAAACTTACCATTGAAAGGGTCTTGCCTTATTGGGAAGTTGAAATAGCTCCAACAATTCTTTCAGGTAAGAAGGTCCTAATATCGGCTCATGGAAATAGTTTACGTGCATTAGTCAAATATTTAGATAAAATGAGCGACGCAGATATACCAAATTTTGAGATACCAACTGGTGTGCCTCTGGTCTATGAATTAGATGAAAATTTAAAACCCTTAAAGCGCTATTACGTGGAGGAATAAAACTAATTTTTTCAAAAAGATAAAAATATCAAATAAACTTACTTATCCTTTTTTTCAAAAATTAATAATTATTATTATATTAGATTTTTATACTTAAATGGAACTAGCATTAGTAACCACGATTTTACGTTGTAAACATTTTTTTCTTTATTTCAAGAATTACAGGTCGTT
>DAHXPE010000393.1 GCA_027364495.1 Candidatus Heimdallarchaeota archaeon
ATCTATTTCTTTTTCGTGTTTAAAAATTGTTTTTATATTTTTAGATTCAGCAACTGCTATATTACTGCAATCGACAATAGAAAAAGGAGTAGAAGATTTAATCTCACCAATTAACTCAATGGAATCATCAATTGGGACTAATTTAGTTAATTCACGAATTTGGTTAGTTAATTGGGTAGCTTTTTCTTCTGAATTTTTTCTCCTTAATATATAATAAATTTCAATAAGATTTAAAGAAGTAACAAATACGGATACGAAAAATGGATTTGAAAAAATCATTTCTTTAATTTTTAATCCCTTGTTAGATCCAGATAAATATTCAATTAAAATACCTGTGTCAACTACGGCAATAGGACCTACTGATTTATTAAAAGTCTGCAATTCTTGCATGTTTCTCTTTCCTGACTTCTGAAACATCATCTAAGGATATATTTAGATTCTTTGCTGAGCCGAAATATTCCTCTGACTTTTTAATTCTCTCGTCAACAGAAGGTTTTTTTGAATTTTCTATTAACCATTGAATGGCATCATCAAAAGAGTGTTTTTTTCCCGTTTGGGTTTCTAATTGCGCCTTTACTATCAATAATTCCTCTCTTGTTTTTTCATTAATTTGGACTGTAGTTACCATAGATACTATAGAAGTTATAGATATTTTAAAGATTCCTTTTCAATGAAGATATTTTTTCTATTTTACTCTTTCACATCAAATTATTTATTAAATAAATATCCTGTTTACATAAAAGATATTGAAAACTTTTAAAGATTGCTTTAAAAAAAATGAAATAAAAACAAAGATTTTTATCAAAATAAACATTATTTATTGAAGATTTCTTCAGGATATTCTTTAAAACTAACCGGTCGTAAATTAAAAGAAAGTCCAACATGTTCTGCTGTCCTTTTCAAACTTTCTATCTGTCCTTCGCTATAAGGAATACCTTCTTTCTCAGAATACTTTAAAGCTAGTTCCGATCTATCACCTGGCCAACGTGAATTAGGTCCGAAATATTTCTTATAATCATCCATTAGGTCTTTAATGCGCTCTTTACTACCTGCTAAATCATAATTAAAATCTAAAACCTGAGCTTCAAAAGTATGAGAAATTCTTCTTCCTTCGTTGTTAGCCGTAAACGGAATTTGATGGATAGGCCCTCCACCTAAAGCGTTGTCTATTTCAATGAATCTGAGCATTGAATCACCCTTGTACCCAGCTAAAGTTGAGCCATGTGGAAAGACAGTTCCTTTTATTTCATGTTCCATCGATTCTCTGAAATCTTTCGGGTTTAAGGTACTTTTATAATGCTCATCAGCAATATATTCAGGAATGGTCATCATTTCTCCAGCTTTTAGCTTTTTCAAGCAATAAGAAACAGCCATTCTTGTCCATGCACTATCAAAGGTTAAAATACCATCTTCTAGTGGAAAAGATATTGCAATTGGATTAGTACCAAGTCTATTTTCTGTTCCTGCTCCTTTTGTATAATCAAGTCGTTCAGGATCATCACCCATTATACGGGTGACTGCCACTGTTGTGCAGGTTGATGAACCTTTCAAATCACCATCTTGAGCTATTTTATGACTCCATACACCAGCAGCTCCATAATGATTAGCGTTATATACAAAAACTTTTCCATAACCATATTTACGAGCAATTTTCTTGACTAAATCAACAGCTATATCAGATGTGTAATGACCAGGTGCACCATTAGCATCAATTACAGCGAGTGTTTCATATTTCTGTTTATGTATAACCGGCTCAGTATCTAGTCTTACTGTTGATGTAATACCAGACCTTTTAACAGATTCTTCTATTCCTGTACCACCTGCTGTTCCATGAGAAAATATTCCTCTTTTATCAGCCTCTAATAGTGCATAAGCCGTTGATTGAGCTTTTTTATCGTTATAACCTGCGGCCTTAAGAACTGTTATTGAAAAATCGTAAATATCCTTAGTAGTAAAGTGATTTCTTTTATCCATCGAAATAACTTCCATTCACTGAGTTTAATTAATAATATATAAAAATTTCTCAGTAGATTTTTTTTAGAATTGGACAAAGGAAAAGTCTTTAATAGTTTTATTTGTCAATCAAACTAATTCCAATGTATGAAGTTACTAAAACTGGAATAGATTAGTAACTTTGATTTTTTTTAATAAATATAACTGGATTTAAAAAAACTGATGTAATTAGAATAATATTATTCAAATTATCCGTGACATTAATCAAAAATTATAAATATAAATAAGACGAAAATTTGATTATAAACTGGAATTTATTTTGATAGCAAAAAAGTTTCGATTAATTGGATCTTTTGTCCTATTATTATGCTATCCCTATTTGTTGTCCAAGCTTCTTTATCTCAATCCATAAATACATTCTATGGTAAATATACTGCTAAGGTAGATGAAACAGATCAATTTTTGTTCTCTAATATTAAGAATTAGAATGAAAATTTCTTAATTTGAAAAACTAACCAATCTGCGAGGGACTCTGGAACCAGTTAAAACCTCAGACGGTATGATTTTCACTGTTAAAATTAATAGTATTAATAAATCAAACATTATGTATCAATCTATCTTTTCTTTACAAAATGGAACAAAAATTATGACCAATTCTGATTTAGGAATTAATTTAGTTGGTTTAGTTTTTCATCAAAAAAAGATGTTTTCTCGCATTATAACCAGAGCATTTTTAAGACCCTAACAGACATAAACTTGACTTATATTATTGATACTAACTATGTCTATTCTACTGTTATATATTATCTTGGTAATGTTATTTATCAAACAAAATATAATTGGCATACTTGGATAGTTATCAACATATAACTTTTCTATTTATTCTGGTACGGGTCCTTATTCAAACAAAAATTTAGTAGCTAGATTATATTTTTCAAAAACAGAAGGTCTTTTCTCTAAAATCATTCAAAATAATCCTCTATTAGTTGGATTAGCGATTATTGTAATTATACCTATTTCAGTAGTAATTGTTGGACTTAATTAAAAAAAGTACTATAAAATAACTAAAGAAGCAACATTCAAAAGGTATTTAAGAGAAAAAACAAATAAAAAAGGCAATAATAAAACTAGTAATCCTACTATCAATGCAGATAAGGCAATAGAAATGATTGATGAAATATTGAATGAATCGGAAAAATAGCTTAATAAATTAAACTTTTAATTCTAATTTAAGCATTAAAACTGTTCATACTCAATTCGAGGTCCATTATCAAAAAATAAAACTTGTTAAGACTTTGTCTCCGAATGTGATTATTGATATGTCAGAAAATTTGTTCACCAAATCGTTTACATTCATTCACACAGCTGATTTACATCAAGGACCAGATTTTTCAGCCCAAAAATGGAAAAATAATATTTATCAGCGAGCTAATGATTTTCTGGAAAATTTTAAAATTATTATTGCACGTTCGTTACAGTTAGATATAGACCTTCTTGTCATCGCTGGTGACTTGTTTGATAGATCCAAACCTAATCCAATAATAAGACAAATCATTATTGATAATCTAGTGAAGGTCTCAAAGGTAAAACCAGTTCTTGTAATTCCTGGAAATCATGATAGGTCAAAATTTTCAAAAGGTCTTTTGTTTATTCATTCAAATCTTCATATATATAATAAACCAACAATAGATAAAATTATTATTAAGGATATTACACTTACAATAACAGCTATTCCATTTTTAAGAGAAAAGAAATTAGAAACAATCAATGAAATAATAACCAGGAATTTAAAACTTCCAAAAACTGATTTCAATCTTCTGATGTTTCATGAACTAGTTGAATCCTGTAAGGTCGGCATAACTAATTTTGAATTTACTAAGAATATGAAAGATGTTGTTCCTATTGATATGATCGATGAAAAATTTGATTACATTGCCTTAGGACATGTCCATAAATATCAACAAATCCCAAATTCTAAAACACCAATTTTCTATTCCGGTTCTGTTGAGAGAACATCTGTCGTTGAAAGGGAAGAGGAAAAAGGATTTATTATTGTTAAAGTTATTTTCAATAAAACAAATAACGTTAAAGTTTTAATTCCAACGTTTCAAACGTTACCAGCCAGAAAAATAATTTATTATAAAATAGAATCACTTCAAAATTTTTCTTTGAATCAAATGATTCAAGAACTTAATCAACTGTTAATTTCAATTGACAAAGCTCCTTTAGTTAATATCAGGATAATGCATATAGACAATTATTCTATTTATAAAGAAATTAAAGAATATTTAAAGAATCTAAAATCTTCTCTTTTAATCTTTGACTTTCAACTTTCATCACCAGATTTTACATTCAAATTAAAATCTGAATCTTCTTCTAGATATTTAGTAGAAAGTTAATTCTATTGACAATCAGAATGTTTCATTGCCGTATAATAAAAACATTTGAACTAAATTTAATCAAAAAAAATGTTTTAGATTCATTAATGAAATATTTTTTTTTCTTTTCTCTATTAGAAATTATTAATTAATATACTGAATTCGTATCACAAGTAGTTACAAAAAGCATACTCTAAATAAATAAAAACACCATGCAATAATTCCTCAATAGAAAATAAATTTAGAATGTTATTAAATTATGGATTAACAAGATTCACAATTAAAATATCATTTAATGAAATTACTATGCAAGAAAAGGATAGTTATTCTAAATTTACATAATGAAAAATAAAAGATAATTATATTCAATTAGCACGGCCAAATAACCAATTAACATTAATTTGAAAGGATTTTGATTTTTTTTTATTTTCGACAGCAGAAGCAACAACTGTCGTCATCGTAATTTTTCAGGGGTTTATATTGATTATAAATAGATGAAGATCTTTAATTTTATCGAAAAGCTCAAATCTTCTTCTATTTTAACAAATTCCCAAACAGCTCTAAATTAGAAACAAAAGGTTTAAAAACCATGAAATGCTAATTACAAATATGAATACTAATGAAATATTCTATGG
>DAHXPE010000407.1 GCA_027364495.1 Candidatus Heimdallarchaeota archaeon
AAAGCAAAATAAACAATGGGTAAAGCTTAAAGCAATCCCCGCCTGTTTGGTAACTTTAAGCTTATAAAAAATAGGCTACGTGTGTAGACGTTCTCTGGATCTTAACTTCGGACGCGGGTTCGACTCCCGCCACCTCCACAAATGGCATAAATGAAAGGAAACATATAATAGAGTTAATTATTGAATAAAAAATACAATATGGTTTTTTAATAAAAATTCATGTAATATAATACACATATTGGATGAAGATTTCTAAACCTCTATCAAATTAACTTGTTACATTGCACATATCTTCTAAACGTATTTTTTGTATATTTACAACAATGATATTACAACTTTAAATAAGAAATAAAAAAATGAGCGATTCATATTTTCTTTTTGCAGAGCCATCATTTATAGAGGGGATGGCAAGGGTATTAGACCTCGGCAATACTTTGAATGTCTATAATGAAAGTTTGTCAGGCGAAATAGCAGACTCAACTGCGATAAGTATGGATTGGGCTATGATAGGGAAAGATATTTATCAAGCTATATCAGAAAATAGGGAAGCTGAAATTGTCGAGAAAAAATCGGAATAAAAATAATCTACCTGTACTCCCCAATAACCAAGTACAACAACATACTAAATTAATTGCAACTAAATTTTCAGCAGGACCAATTCCTCCACCTGAAATTTTAGAAAAATACGAAGCAATTCTTCCTGGATTGGCAGATAGAATAATGAAACAAGCAGAAAACCAGACTGCTCATCGAATTGATTTAGAAAAACGGGTAATAAAATCAGATACAAGAAATTCTTTATTAGGAATAATATTTGCTTTTATAATTGGTGCAGGAGGTGTAGCTGGAGGTTTATATTTAACTTCATTGGGTATGGCAGCAAGTGGTTTAACTGTTTCTGGCATTTCTCTTGTTAGTTTAGTATCAGCATTTATTTATGGTACTAATAGCCGTCGTAAAGAACGACAAAAAAAAATTGCTAGCCAATAAATTTTTAATTATCCGTCTTTCTCACACTAATGCTTCTTGCCTTTATTTGACAAAGAATTAATTTTTCAATATCAAATCCATCCATTTCAAACCATTTCACTTTCATAATTCCATAACCTAATCCCTAAAAAAATATTTTATAGGTCATTAAAAAGTCAATAAAAAGAATTATGTTTCAGTATATAAAACTTTCAGATTGGGAATCGAAATGGGATTTACTTTACTTCCTAAAGAGTACGAATTTTTTGATATGTTCGATAAATTAGCCGAACAATGTGTCAATGCATCGAAACAATTTTGTATGAATGTTGATAATGAAAATTTTAATGATGAATTCCTACAGAGAGTAAAAGATATAGAACATGCAGCCGATAGCATAACTTTCGAAATATTTGAAAAGCTTAATAAAACCTTCATAACACCCTTTGATAGAGAAGATATTTTTTCTCTAGCTCACGAATTTGATAGCGTCATCGATTTGATCTTAAAAATTTCCAACATGATGAAAATTTATAACATTGATCTCGTAAATAAGCATTTCGTTGATGTTGTGAAACTTATTGATAGTTCTATTTTTTCTTTATGCGAAGCCGTAAA
>DAHXPE010000228.1 GCA_027364495.1 Candidatus Heimdallarchaeota archaeon
CTTTGTCAAAAATCAACGTGATAGACCCAGATGTACCAACAAAATAGTGACTTCGATTGATGAGCTCCTGTACTACTATTTTAAATTCCGTAGGATCATTCTCATTACCTTGATAAACTTGGTGAAATACCGGGATTCCATCTTCTTTGGTTACAATAAGAGCAAGATTGATTTGCAATAACTTTCGCTTTCCATTTTTAGATTTGCCCCACTGTGGAAGTGTACTTGGTCTGTCTGGGTGTGATTGAATATACGTAGTAAAATTTGTCGGATCATACAGTAAGCAATCAAACTGAATATCATACAGTGTTTGAGCACGCTTCACAAGACTGCTTGTAATTTGATTTATAAATTCAGGTGTAATTTTTTCCATTTGATCAAATAAACGTTGACCTGTCAATTGTTTTGGTTTTATACCTAAATAGCGATTAAGAAAGGATTTCGTGTACCAATTGGTTAAGGAATGTTTACTTAAGGAGTCAATACAATGATTTATCACCATTAGTGAAATTAATGTGCCACTATCAGTCCTGGTTTTGTTGGATGATGGAAGTATATCATTTATTATCTTTCGGAATCCTAATTGATCCATTAGATGCATCATTGTTGAACTAATACCAAATTCAAATACTATTGATTCTTTAACCTGCAGTAAAGGTTTTTCATTTTGTTTCAAAGCTAATATTGATTCAATCGTTCCAATATAAATCTCAAATACTCTCACTGACTTGCCATTCACTTTTTTATTTTCGCCAATATACCAATATTCTTTTCCACGAGATATTTTCTTAAATAAAAACATAAGTTCACTCTATTAAGAAGTACAGTTACTACTTTATAAAGTTTTTGTCGGAGTGTTAGGCATTTTTATCAAAATAAAACCGAAAAAAATGTTTGTTTATAACTATTTTGTACAGTCACTACTAAATATATTTAGTACAAAAACTTCAAATTAAACTGGAAAATGAAAATAAAACATACATTCAAAATATCAAAAAGTTAAAAAAATATCATTTCGGAAACTCGAGTATTTAATAAAAAGTTACGAATAATAAACATCTTCTATCCTTTAACAGGTATACTAATCTTTAAAAATATCTATAAAATTAAATAATTAGAATTCTAAATATTCACTAAAATGAGTATAAGGATGGTATAAAATGATTTCTTAAAACAGAAAAATACAATTTGATTTCGGTTGGAGCCACAAATTTTTATATGGACATAGAATTGTTGGCACTATTTTAACATTAGTTGCTTTATGGCTTTATGTTATAATTCCAAAAATGCCATTTGTTGCATTTATTATATTTCTTGTAGCACTAAACAGCTTTGTAGGAGGTTTAATTGTTCGGAAATTTAATTCATCTGACCTTCTTACGATTCCTTACGTTGATTTACTTAAATCTGATAAGGACCAAGTGTTAGATGCATGTTGTGGATCAGGACGATCAACAATTGCCTTAGCTATGGTGATTAAAAATGGTCATATAACAGCATTTGATAGATTTGACGCAGATTACATTGATAAAGGTGGAAGAACTCTATTGGAGTCAAATCTACAAAAAATAAATTTGCTTAATAAAGTGACGATTGTTCAGGGAGATGTGACTGAAATGAATTTTGAAAATAATACATTTGATGCAGCATTTAGTTCTTATGCGTTTGATCATTTAGGTAATCAGAAATTAAAAGCGTTGCAAGAAGTCAATCGTGTTTTGAATGAAAAAGAAAGATTTCTTTTAATAGTAATTGTGCCAAGCTTACAAACTTTCTTTTTTTCTAGTTTGTTAAGTTTTCTTATTCCATCTAGTAAATCTTGGCATAAATTATTTGAAAAAAGTAATTTTGCTCTGAAAGATGAAGGAGTAATTAATATAGGACGATATTTTTTAGTAGAAAAAAAATGATGTATTAGATCAATAATTACGTTATTTTAATGGTTTTTTTTTATTGTTTACTTTTTAATTGTAATTAAAGGTGTTATCTAGTTTCATGGAGTAAATTAATTAAATTATCCAGTCGTTCTCTAAAGAAAAGAAGTTTTTCAGTAATTTCCTGATTCTGATCTGGGTCTTCAAGAGAGAATAAATGAATGATCTCATCCTCTTTTGTGTTACTTAATCCTAAAAGTTGAATTATAAGTAAATATTGACTATGAATAAAAGGGTTAATTTTTAAACTATTGTTTAATTCAGGTTTCGTATGAATCATTTCAATATGAGAATGAATCTCTCTATTATCCATAGATAATTTTTTCATAATATTACTTAAGTTATTAAAGTGTTGTTTATAGAATTGATTCATAGAATCACTGAATAAAGAAAACATTGGATAGATCGAAGAATCAACACTGCTAAATGTCATTGCCATCTTTAATGCTTCTAACTCTCCCTTTTCAGTTATTTTGTATAATTTTCGTGTTCTCCCATTGACAATCGTACTTGTCGAAACTACAATTAATCCCTGACGTTCGAGTTCTTTCATTACCTGATAAATCGCACCAGCAGAATCCCAGATTTTTTCGGGAAAAACATATAGGTCCTCTACAACTTTTAATTCGGATACTAATTGCTGTAACATGGGTTGTAAAGTTGGATTCAAGCGTTGTTGCTCAATAACCAATGAGAGAAGCGATTTGAAATTCTCATTAGGAATGGATTTAAGTAATTTAGATAACTCATTATCAGGCATTGGAATATTATTTGTTGAAGTCAAAACCTTTTCGATAATAGAAGCCATTTTTGTTATCATATCGATGGTCTGAGAATCGTGGGTTGAGAATTTTGCAAGTAAATTTTGTTGAATTTCGTAAGTATGTGACTCGGTTTTTTCCTTTAAGATCGCCAAAATCAAAAATTCTGATATTGGCCTTGCTATTTTCGAGAATATTTTATTTTCCATATTATTCAGGAACTTTCGTTGTTCTAATTTGAATTAAAATGTCCAATATTTAAAAATTTTTAATAATTGAATATTAATTGTATTAGATATACAAAAATTAGAATATAAAATTTAATTTGAATATTCATATCACATATTATTGATAATAAAGTAAAGAAGACTTCAAAATAAAAATTTTTATTAATACAGTATTCTATAAATGAACCATCTGAACCAATTGTGGTTTGTATTATTTCTCCTTCTTTCTCTTTAACGAATATGTTGAATTAGAAATGCACTTTTATTTAAAACTTTCACAACTGCTTCATAAGTTGGATTACCATAACATATAAATATGGATTTTTCAGGAAGGAAATATATAGAGATTATATAAATGTTACTGTTGAATTTGATATACTATATCCCGAATACTTACATATATACTTTTATTATTATAACCAACCTATATTAATCTTCCTTTAT
>DAHXPE010000427.1 GCA_027364495.1 Candidatus Heimdallarchaeota archaeon
AGTCTTTCTGTTTAGCATGATTAAGTTGATGAGGAGATTGATCGAGCATTGTTACGTTTTCTGGATCGACAAGTTGAACAATTCCTTCAGTGGTGAATCCAGTACCCGCTCCAACATCTAAAACTTTGAGTTCAGGCTTGAATTGACCAAGCTTAAGTGCTTTATTTCTCATTGGCACATTCCAAAAGAACGGATTTACATGTTGATCATAAAATATCGATAGAAAACGGTAAAACCAGTAAGCTTCGTTTTTATGTTGAATCAGGTGCAAATAAAAACCTTGAAAAGAATCAATTTAACTAAATTCAATCTTAAAAATCATTTTCACTCTAAAAAAAAGAATGAATTTGATTTCAATACTAAATAATCTTCTAAATAATTTATTTTTATTTATTTTATAAAAATTCATATCAAGCAGGAAAAATCTATAGGTTATTTGAATAATGATTTAAGAAATTAATTAAGTCATAAAACATAAAAAAGAAAAGAGAAGAAAAATGAATTCGAAGAAAAAAAATTTTTATGTAAACACCATTTTTTTACTTTTTAAGTCGATTATTAAATAATTTATTGCTTATGATTAAAATATTGACAGGAAAATATATTATTATTTAATTAGAGAATAATATCGGTTCCCTTAATCAATCATGATCTAATATGTAATTAAAGGAAAAAAAAGTGGTGTTTACACCTTTTGGGAAAAAATGTAAATAAAATTTTTTGACTAATGAAACGATTAGTTAATACAAATATTTATAAATTTTTAAAAATATTTGTTAATCGTAGAAATTCTTTTATTAGAACTCTATAATGCTAAAATTCACGGGTATTAATGATAAAAATTTACTTAAGTCGGATTAATCTCTTTTTTAGTTATTGTCGAGAAGAAAAAACAGATAATTGATCTAGATAAAGAAAATCTACGTTCCTAAAAGACTTTAGGTGTATAATTTTGAGTGAAGAAGAAAATCAAGCAAATTCTCAAGAAATAGTTATTGAAGATAAAAAAATCAGTGAGTTACGCCCTTTTATAAACAAATTTAGGGTTTCTTTTAAAGTAATTGAAAAAGAAGAGGAACGAGAGGTCAAAAACAGAAATAACCCTGATGAATCTCATCGTATTGCAAATATTACAGTGGCAGATGACTCAGCATCCATTGTTCTAACAGCTTGGGACGACGATATAGATCAATTGACAGAAGAAAAGTTTTATTCATTAGAAAACGGTTTTTGTAACTTATTTAATGATTCAATGAGATTAGTTCGTGGTAAATTCGGTGAATTCAGCGAAATTGAATCTGAATTTGAACCTAACTTAGCCGTTAATAGAAGTGAAGAAAAACACCAATCAAGAAAACCTCGAAACAATTATAATAGCCGAGGAAATTCTGGCTATGGCCGTGGTGGAAATAACTTCAACTATGGAAACTTTTCCAATCCAAATTATGGATCTCGAAGAGACAGTAGATATTAATTTTTACAATTAATTTTCATACTTTGATCTTTTTAGTTTCCATTTTTTTTTGTTTTTCATAATTTTAATTTTTTTTTCCATTTCATAGAGAGAAAACAAATTTTTTAGTGAAAATCCTCAAATATGAATGATTATTTCATTCTTCGAAATTTCATTATTAATTTTACTGGGACGCAAGACACAGCAAATACCGTAAATCTCAGCTAGTGATTATATACTAAAACGACCCTAAAGAAATAAAGGAAGATTAAGATAAGTTGGTTATAATAATAGAAGTATATTTGTAAGTATTGGTGAAGTAGCAACTATTATAGGTGTTGCTGTACGTACGTTGCTAAGGTGAGAGAACGAAAGGAAATTACTAACAGACTATACAACTATTTGTAAGCATAGATGGGTATAATAGTATAACAATTATAAAATACTTAAGTTGCACTTTTTAATTACATTTTCTCACCACAATTTAACCTTTTTAATTGTTCAGTTCATCCTTCTAATTCGATAATTTGTGCTTCATGAAATTTTTTAGCCCATGTTGGACTACAAATAACTTTTTTTCCAATTTTTAAATCAGAAAGTCGTTGAAAAGACCAAATTGAAAATAATAAACACACTAATCCAATAAAACCACTTACAACCCAAGCGTCACGATTTTGGCTCTTTGAAAGGCCAAATTCCTGCTTCAACTGCCGATGACATACCTCGATAATCCACCTTAATTGATATTGATAATAAATAGTCTTAGGGCTTGTTCTTCGTTTTCTTTTAACAGAAGTGAGGATAAATTTTGGATTTTGATACTTTTCATCCCAAAATGCATATACTAGAGTTTGCCCTGATTTTTTAAGGTTGATTTGAGCTATTTTATAATAGACCCGACTCCCTGTATCCAAATCAAGGAATGATTTCCATGATTCACGAAGTCCAAAATAGCTCCTAATTTTGACATATTTTACAAAATTCTTTCTTTTTCTACCGCGTTTTACCACTTCTGCTTGTTTTATTAGCTCAAAATCTGGGACCTGAACAGTGTAGCTTAATTTTCCATCAAGTCGATAATTTATTTCGAAACCTTCTAAGAACCTTCTCATTTTCTTTGTACCGTACCAGGAATCAGCTTCAACGAAGATTTGGTCATTTGTAATCCCATTGTTTGTCAAATATAGTATAACATATGAAAGCATTGCCTGAGCTGCTTGAACTTTCATTCCTTGTTGTTGGTCCGGTGTGGATGCATAAAATAAATGCTGTTTAGGCGATGAAAGTATCCAGGGAAGAAAAAAAACTGGTCGATTATCAATAACTAAAACAAGCGTAACAAGGCCTATTGCTTGAATTTGTCTATGTACAGTATGATCATACCACTTAAACGATCTAAAAATTGTTTTTCCAACCTTGTTAACCAAAGTATCATCTATAATGATGTACCACTTAGTTGATTTAGTCCCAGTTGATATAACTTCATTAAGGAATCGTTCTGCAACTTTTTGTTGAACATAGGCAAACTTTTTCAAGGTTTGAGCACATGAATTACGACCTACTTTTCTGCCATATTTACGAGATACCTCTGAAAGGCTAAAATTCTTTGAACCTATTAAAACTGTAATTATTGCCCAAAGAATCGAAATCTCGTGTTTCGTAAAATAGAAATCTTTTTCAAGGAGTTTAAGTGGTATGATCATACTGTACATAGACAAATTCAA
>DAHXPE010000477.1 GCA_027364495.1 Candidatus Heimdallarchaeota archaeon
ACTAAGAAAAATGAATGTAATCTATCCCATTGAGTTTCTTAAACGAATGTAAAGTAATATGTACAAATTCGCCGGTTTTTTAACATTTTTATTTTTTTATTTGTTCAAATAGAAATTTTTACGAGAATTTCTTCGTGAAGACCCAAAACAAATAAAGATGTATTGTGAATAATCAATTTTGAGAAATAAAGAAATTATCAGTTAGTTTTTTATTAAATTATTATCTTTTTAAGAAATAAATGGTAATTTTCATTTCCATACTAAAATTCTTGTAATTTTCTTTATTTTATTTCAACTACATATTAATTTAGGGTTGTCTCACTAATTTCTGATTTAAAATTTTTTAATTTCGAAGTATTTAAATGAAATAAAAAAATTGACTAATTGCTTATTTATTAAAATGTTCTCTATGTTATTCCAATTGATTTTGTGATAATGAAGGAGGAGTTTTAATATAAAAAGTCTCTCAAGGTATTTTAAATGGCCGTGAATATTGCCGTTATCGGAACCGGTTATTGGGGAAAAAATCATGTTAGGGTTTTACATGAATTACACGATGCGAATCTGTCAATCATAGCAGATCAAAATCCGGAGGTCGTGAAAAACCTCGCGCGTCAATACTACACAGATTTTACCACTGACGTGGATTCTGTAATAAATAATGAATTTATTGACGGAATTGTATTATGTACACCTAACAGTACCCATTACGAAATTGCAAAAAACGCTTTGCTTGCTGGAAAGCATGTCCTTGTTGAAAAACCTCTTTGTTTGGATATTAATGAAGCTATTGAGTTAAATGCCATTGCTAAAGAGATGGATCGAACTTTAATGGTTGGACATGTTTTTTCATACAACCCAGCAGTCAATGTCCTAAAAGATTTAGTCAATTCTTATGAATTAGGTGATCTTTCCTTTTTCATGAGTTCCAGGCTCGGTTTATTTGCTCCAAGAAGTGATTCTGGTGTAATCTATGACCTGGCTATACATGATATTGATATTGTTCAGTATATTCTTAATAGGAAACTCCCCGTAGTAGTACAAGCATCTGGAAAATCTTATTTACAAAAAAGATTCGAAGAGATAGCTTTTCTATCATTAGAATTTGATAATGATTTTGTAGCCCAGATAAATGCAAGTTGGTTAACTCCTGCGAAAACAAGAAATTTCTGGATTTCAGGTAGCCAAAAAACAGCATATGTAGACCTCATAAGTCAAGTAGTTGAAGTTTTTGAACAGAACTTCTTTAAATATAAGAGTGATACAAATTCATCAAATGGTGTAATGTACAATCTAATAACCAAAGAAGGTCAAAGTTATAAGCCATTTGTTGATGCACGTGAGCCCTTAAAAGCGGAAGTTTCTCATTTTATCGAGTCCATGCTTCAAAAGAAAAAACCACTTACTGATGGAGAAGTTGGTTTATCAGCTATGCTTGTTTGTGAAGCTGCAATTAGATCATTAGCTACAAAAAAAGCATACTATATGGAAGATTTAATGCAAGAGTTCTCCCTTGTTCCTTTTGTGAAATAGGTATCAACTCATGAAAGTCCCTTTTTTAGATCTTTCTAGATACCATTCTTCTATCAAACCACAACTTATGCAAACTTTTGAAGAATGTCTTGATAATTCGGATTTTGTTTTAGGCAAACATGTTGATCGTTTTGAAGAAAATTTTAGCTCCTTTGAAAAAGGGAAATACGGTATAGGTGTCAACTCTGGAGCTGATGCTTTGTTTTTAGTTCAAAAAGCTCTTGGTATTGGACGAGGTGATGAGGTAATTACTGTAAATAATACTTTCAATGCCACAGTTGATAGCATTGTTCGAACTGGTGCGACTCCAAAAATCGTAGATGCCGCATCAGCAGATTTACTTATAGATTCCGAGCAGTTATCAAAAACCGTAACTAAAAAAACTAAAGCAATAATTCCTGTCCATTTATATGGTACACCTGCTAATTTAGATGCTATTCAAGAGTTTTGTGATGAAAAAAATCTTTATTTAATTCAAGATAGTGCCCAAGCACACGGTGCTAAATTTAAAGGTAAATCTCTCGGACAATATGGAATTGTTAGCTGTTATAGTTTTTATCCTGGAAAAAACCTGGGTTCACTTGGTGAAGGAGGCATGGTTGTTACCGATAATGAAGAAATAATGCAAAAAATTAAAATTTTGCGTAACACTGGCCAAAAAGAAAAATATTTCCATGAATATCCAGGATTTAATTCTCGATTGCATGAAATTCAAGCTGCTTTTTTAGATATCAAGCTTAAAGATCTTGACAAAAATAATGCTCTTCGAAATGAGAAAGTTAAGCTTTACCAGGAATTAATGGGTGATGAATCTTTTTTTCAAACTGTTTCTCAAGATGTTTACTCTTCATTTCATCTTTTAGTTTTACAAGCTAAAAAGAGAGATAAGGTTATTGAGGTTTTGAAAAAGAATGGTATTGGGTTTGGAATTCATTATCCCGTTACAATTAATCGATCTAATGCTTATAGAGATTATGATTTTTCTAAACAAAAATTTCCCATCTCTGAACAAGCTGCTGAA
>DAHXPE010000508.1 GCA_027364495.1 Candidatus Heimdallarchaeota archaeon
TTATTATAATCATCAAATTCAACATAAATATCGATAAATTGGTCTATTTATAAATTTGATTGTGTTAAATAAAATCACAATGAATTCCTTAATAATATTCACAATAAAAGTTAATTAGGACTTAATATAACAAAATAGGTAAATTCATGAAATTAAAATTCGAAAATTAATCCTTTTAATCAAAACAGGGTTTATTAATTATTAATATAAAATAATTAGAACTTTTCAGTAGACATTTATAGGTTTTTATTAAAATGCCAAAATTACAAAAAAACACAAAAATCTTAAATGGAAAGAATTATAATTTTTATAATATTTCTATTCCAAAACATCTAATTGATTTACTAAAATGGGAAGGAGGCGATTGTATTAAAATTCAAGTTGAAAATAGAAATAATTCAACCTTTCTTGTTTTAAAAAAGTAATTTTTGTATCGGTAGAATCAAAAATTTTCACTAGAAATTCCTCGAGTACTTTCTAGTGAACACACTCCCCTTTTTTATGTGAATTGCCAATTATTACAAGATTCTTGATAATTGGAATAACTAACCAATTAAAGAATCAAATATTTAGATTTGATGAATTTATGACTAACAGGTTATTATATTCTACCATATTTATTCTCTTAAATATAACTATGGTATTAAATTGTTCTTCTAGTGTGTTAAGTACTATTAAAGAACAGGGTTTTAATGATAAAGTATTTGACAATTCCATTATTAATACTTTAGACGAAGATGAAATAACAATCAATCAAGACAAAAATTTAGACAACTAAATATATGCTTCTTCTTTTAATTCGTCTGGATACTCAAACAAAGGCGAATTATATGAAAAACAAATTGATCTTCATGAAAAATCAGTATCAGCATTAACAAACGAAAGTACCAGTATTTACCAAAATACAAATTTTTTAACATCCAGTGCCTTAGGAATAGGTTCTATTGATTCGAATTATGCTGATGACAAAGCTTATCAAGTGTTTAAGGAAGGTACTTATTTTCCCCAATTAGCTCTTGCGAAAATTGATTTCAATGCCATGACTAGTAGTGGAACTAATTATTTGACTATTTCAATTACTGAAGAACAAGATACATATTTGAGAACATTGCATGTATTAGTTAATGACGTAAATAAGTATACAACATACATTGGTTCTGGTACGACCGTTTTACCAATAAATATAGGTTCGTATTCAGCTGGATTACAAAAAGTATCTGTTCAAATCGAATGGGGAGCATATAAATTACATGGATGGAAACTAAATTATGCTTATACTGAACCTAATAATCAAAAATGGGCACCAACTCAAATGTGGTTTCCTAAATCATCAATATCACAAATTGAGACCTATTTCATAGGCGGTTATTCATCTTGGATCTAATTACAAATTAGTGCTGATCAAGATTCTTATGCAAGATATTTAGATATTTTAGTTGACGATAATTTAGTTTGGAATGACATCTGGCTTTATTCATCGTTATCTGCAACTTATTCTCTTGGAAATTACCAGGCACGATCTGTTCATAAATTAACACTTTCAATTGAATGGGGTAGCTATAAAGAACATGGTTGGTCCTTAAATACCTTGAAACCATATTGGCTTGCAACAACTGTTGAAGTAGATTGGATGCAAGGATATGAGCCTTCTGTAAATGATCTAAATTACATTGAAGATTATTACAAGACTAATAGCTATGAACAGGTAAAATTCATCAAAAATGAACAAATTCCGACCATTAATAATATGGATGGAAATTCATTAATTTCAACCTACAATACCTATAATGACAGTAATACTCTAAATCCTCCAACTGGTTATCGTTATATGGTAGCTGGAAAATATGCTAGTAGTTCAGGCGTTGCAGGATTTATGTTAACGGTACAGTATCCTACATATACTGAATTTCTTGATATGTTTTTTATTTCTTATCAGACGTTAATGGATGCTTCAGGTCTAGGTTCAGGTAAATATAAAGCCACCATTATGCATGAACTCGGCCATACCTTTACCATTCTAATCAGACATGATGGGGCTGAATATTATGACTGGAGTGACCCTTCATCTTGTATGGATACCTTAACAGGGACCAATACTGGTGCAAATCCAATTTACAGTTATTGGTGGTGGACAAATAACTGGTGGAACCTTAGAGAGGATTTAAACACTCAATATCCAACTTATGCCCAGAAAGCTAATAATCTTATTGATGTCTAGTAATACTTCGTTTCATCCACTTTTTTAATTTTAATATTTTTTCTTTTTTACCTTTATAATAATTTTGATACCTTTATAATAATTTGAGCATAATTCTTTACTACGTTTTGATGTTAGTTTACGTGTTTATTAACCTCATCGCTGTTTTGGACCTATCTATATAGGCCAGTTTCAAAAGTTAAAACTTGTTCAACTTGGAACGAATGTCTAATGGCTCCATGGTCACCTATCCCAGTGTAATAATCTGGTCCCTACCAAAAATTAAGAAAATGTAGTAAAGATGTTACTTTTCTTTTATAATATCTTAATTTTTGATTCATTACAATACTAATTTCAAAATGTTTTTATCCTTAAATTGATCTAAATCTGATTTTATTAAAGGTGAATTTTGATTGTATTCAACTAAAGCACCTTCGTTAATAAGCTCTCTAACTGCATTATAAACATTCCAATGAAAATGCCTATCTTCAATTTCATCTTTTTCAAAGAAATCCAAAGATCAGATTTTGCTCAATTAATATTTATGTATTCTTTATTTCATTGGTCCATTTTTAATTTTATAATGAGTATTATTTAACAATTTTTATTTCTGATCTTGACCAAAGAATAGTAAAATGGTAACAATTTTGAGATTCCTATCTGGGCTTATCAACAGACAAAGGAATCTGAAACTCAAGGACATCAGAATAGTGCTGGTCATAGATAGAAAATTGTTTCTGGATAATATTGACGAAAAGAATATCGGGATGAGTGAGGAAAAAAAAAAAAAAATAATCAAAAAAGTAAAGAGTAAACCTGTAGTTTGTCGAAGAATTGGTAGCTATTTTCATATTAAATAAATACATTTAATAAAAGTAAAATTTTATTAACAATATTTATGCTTGGTTTATTCAAGAAAGAAATTGAAAAAGAATTTTTTCTAGGAGTTGTAAATTATACAAGTAAATTAAAAGAACATACTTTCCCGAGCATAATCAAAAAATGTTGCTTGATAAAGCTTTTTAAAATCGAAATAATATTGGAATAGTTTAAATTAAAAAATAGATTATTTGAAGTCCTTTACATCAAAAGAGAATAAAATTATGGAATCGCTCCTATTATTTAATTTATAATATCTATGAGTTGTTTGTTGTTCTATTAATTTCAGTGAAATCTAAGGAGACCTTAAAAATAACTTCCAAAAATTTTTTTAAAAGAAAATTTCGGTAGGTAAAATAAATGTTTTACATCCTATAAATGATTAAAGTAAAGCAAAAAGGTGGATAGAATGCACAAAAGGAAAGAATCAAAGAAAAATAAAAATATTGAATTAATTTGATCAATCTAATGCTATGTTCGTCTACTATTTTTGATTTCCTTGAAGTCGGTGTTATATAAAGCAAAGGATATTATTAATATACCCATTATTACAGCAATAATGTATGTAAGAATAACACTATACCAATGAACAGATAAAAGAACTAATATAGCAAAAATAATTATAAAAAAAATGAAAATAGTATTAATTAGAATATGAATTATTTTGTTATTCATTTTAAGAACCTTATATTTATTCATCATTACTTTATTTTTTAAAAAGTTTGTAAGTTTTTCTCACTATTCATTTAATTTAAGCAATCCATTGTGCATATATCATATTGTCACGACCGCCAAAGCCACCTGCAAATCCACCGCCAAAACCTATTTGGAAGCTTCTCCAATGAGTACACCATAATCCACATGCCCACCAGTCACCAGCACGAGCCCATGTCCAACCATCTCCATTTTCAGCTGTCGTTCCATTGACAAATGTGACCAAACTTATACCCAATAAGCCAATTATAATTCCCACAATTAACCCAATAGCTGCAACGATCCATGAGAAAGGAGGAACTGCAACAATGAAAGCTGCTACTGCAACAAGAATTAGATCTAATGCAGCATTCAAGTTAGCTTGGCTAGCTAAATTATCCATATAAGCTTGAGAAAAGTGATTATGTACAAAACTGTTTCCCCAAAGACCGAAATTTAGATTATAGTCACCTGGATACAAATAACTTGGTGCGGTAGGAGAAACATCACCACCAATATTATCATCATGATTATATTTTATCCAATAATTTGAGGCTCCGGGTGAATTTACACTCAAAATACCATCCCAATAAGAAGTAGGGAGATAAGCTGTTTGGGCTGAATTACTCGACAATGTAGATATTGTTTTAGTTTTTACTGATGAAGATATTTGAGTAGACTGTGAATTAGAAGAAGTAGGTGATTCAAATCCTCCTTCAATGGTTTTCCCGTTTACTACATTCTGAATAGTAATTTTATCCTTATTATAGGAGAGAATTTTAAAAGTAAAAGGCTGACCTTTGTTAAAAATAGTAACCTCATTAGAAGAACTATTTACTTGTATTCCTAAACTACGAGAATTCTTTTTCAGAAAGGATATTCTGTTATCAACTTGTGTTTTATCAGTTTGGGTATTGCTGATACCAACTTCATATCCTTCAATTGATGATGATATCACCATCACTACTATTAGTAAAAGACAGGATATCAATAATTTTTTCTTAATTGAAATCATTTTTTCACAGCTTGTTTCATAAAAGATTTTTACTTACTTAATAGAGAAAAATAACTAACTAGAAATAATTTTTACAGGTTCACTAATGTAATATCATTTTCTGAAGTAAGCTATTCAAGCTCCTGTGCTTTAACTTTAAATAGTTTTTGATAAACAGATATTTATATATTTTCATTCTTATAAACTGAATAAAAATTAATCTAAGGTTAATTATTATTTTTATAACAGTTTTATCATCAAACATGCCAGTAATAAATTAAAAAAAAATTGGTTATAAAAATTCAAATTACATATTATAAATAAGATTGTCTTTGTAGTTTTTTACAATAAATAAATTATTAATAAACTTTGAAAATGCAGCTGGCTAATTTATATATTCATTCCTCCAAAGGCATTTAAATTTATTATCATTTACTAAATTTTGAATCTAGATAATCAAGAAATGTTGCAAAAGACGAAAAATTTTAAATTTTCTTTTCACTATTAATAAATTTGCACCTCAGGATCTGTAAGTTTTCCTGTTAAGATGGAATTCCTAAAAGTGTTTAAAAATGAAATTGAAAACGCAATAAATATAAAAACACAAGAGAATATTACCAATATATTTAAATTTAAAGATAATTCATTATTTGAACCTTATTTTACAACCAAGGATAATAAAGGCACTGGCCTTGGTCTTTCCTCTATTTATGGATTCATTCGTAAAGAAAATGGTTTCTTAATGGTATCAAGTGAACTGGCATTCGGAACCACGATAACAATGTTTTTGCCAAGATGCAGGTGAGTACCATAAATAATTAATTCATAATCGTGCGTATGATCCAGGAAGGAACGGATATTCAATATCTGGACAAAATACCTTAGCTATTAATAATACTGCTTATGATTGTAATCAATATGGATTTTATATTACAGCAAGCGCTTCAAATTCAAATGTTACGTTACTAGGCAATGATGCAGGAAAAAGTTGGGAATATGGTTTTTATCTCTATTATACTAGTAATGCTACCTTAAAAAATAATAATGCCTATGATAATTCTTACTACGGTTTCTATCTCTATTATGCTACTGGTAATGATATTGAAAACAATACAGCTTATTATAATACACAATATGGAATCTATATGCAATCATCAACTAATAATCTTCTTAAATTTACCAAAGCTGAATATAATAGTAATAACAATGAAACAAGTGCAACTTACGGTAACACAAATAATATTTTTACTAATAACACCTTTACCAATGACACCATTGTTCCAAATATAGTATTGTTAGGCGCATCATCAATAAATAATACAGGTATGCTGTTAACATGGAACACTCCATTTGATGGCGGTAGTAATATAACAAACTACAATATTTACAGATCAGATTCAAGTTGTATGCATTTCACATTCTTTGGTTCAACAACACTAAATAATTATACAGTAATATTACTCCCATATAATGTAGCTTATTGCTTTAAGGTTCAAGCTGTTAATAGCATAGGCCAGAGTTTTGATGCATCCTATATTACAGCTTATGCTACTCCACCAACCACGACCACTACCACTACCACGACCACGGCATCAACTTCTCAATCTCAATCTAATCAAAATAATAGTGGCAGTAACGCTGGTTCTACTCAAACATCAGCAACTACGATCACAAACAAAAGTACAACAAAAGCATCAACTAAAAAAAGTTCCAGTCTTCCATTTACTGATCCGTTCATTCTTATTGTAAGTGGTTTTGTACTATATTTGATCAAAAGAAGAAGTAAATTACATTAATATACTAATTAACACAATTTTTACTAAATTTATTCTTTCCTTTTTATTAATTCTTTAAATCGGGGTATAATTTTACGCAGATAATTAGCAACGATGCAATAATGGTCGACCTTTTTCACTCCGGCATTAAGAAATGAAGTCCTAGCGAATCTCTCAAATGGCATTTTTAATTGGGCATGGGGTTGGTATAATAGCACATCAGGATATTTTAAAAATGATGTGAAAGAAACAGCATCAGTAATGCAATTGTATGGCATACTGGAGCAATACTTGAATGCGGCAAAAAAATTCTATTTTAATTATTCCGTAATAATAGTAAATATCAAAAAAGGTGTCAAATAAAAGTTTTTTAATTCCATTTCTTAGATATTCATTTTATTTATTCAATAATTATTAATGTCATAATGATTTAATGTCTTGGGTAACTAAAGACAAATCATTGTTAAGCTGATGTCCTCCGTATACATATAGTACTTCAACTACTACCACTAAGTTAGTTGTTTCGGATCAGTAAGATCAGAGTTGAGTATTTTGACGAAAAAGTGTTTGTTTTAGACGTCATCTATGTATGTTGCTGTTTAGTTCCTTTTTTAACTATTATAACCCAACTTTAAAATTTATAAAATTTATCATTCTTTTTTCTAAGTGATTTTATCCTTTCTCTTATTTTTTTTTGTAAATATTTAATTATAAGAAGCAGGTAGTATTTTCAAGTAATTCAA
>DAHXPE010000518.1 GCA_027364495.1 Candidatus Heimdallarchaeota archaeon
ACTTATGAAACTAAAAATCTCAGGAATGATGCAATCAAAACATTGAAACTCTTAGGAAAAGATTATATGGACACATATCTCCTTATTTAAGTGATTTTAAAAAAATGAAAAATCATTAAAAAAGGATGCGGAATGTGTGATATAATTATATATAATGTATATTTGTAGATAATTTTAAAAAAACAAATATCCATAAAAAATTTTAATTAAAGAAAAGAGAATAAAAATTCAAGAGAATTTTATAAAAAAAATTTTTATTTAGCAAAAATTAATTTCATTGGCTTACCATGATGCTTTGGTAAAGGTGCGGACCCACAAGTAGCACCCATCCAACAGACTAGCTGTCCATCTTCTATGTGCATTGGCGCACCACAGTGCATTTTTACTTTTAAAGTATGATCACAAGATCCATCTTCACAAGCTAACATATCTGGTAATGAGCCAGGTTCCGGTTTTTTCTTATCTGTATTCATTTTTTATCATCTGTTTGTTTTTTCTTGTTTTTTATATTGTTGGTTTCCATCGTCTCAAGAATAAGCTGTTTGTTACAACGCTTACACTTGAAAACGCCATAGCTAGTCCTGCTGCAACTGGTGGTAGCAGAAATTGGATTGGAAGCCATAAGATTCCAGCTGCTATGGGTATTAATATAATATTATAGCCGAAAGCCCAAATAAAGTTTTGTTTTATTTTATTCATTGTTGCATGGGATAAATCGATTGATTTAGCTATATCTCGGAGATCATCCTTCATTAGAACTATATCTCCAGTTTCCATAGCAATATCGGTTCCTTTACCCATAGCATAACCAATATTTGCTTGAGCTAAAGCTGGTGCATCATTAATACCATCACCAACCATGGCTACTATCTTTCCTTCATCTTGTAATTTTTTAACTTCTTCTGCCTTATCCTCAGGTAATACTTCAGCGACAACATTATTTATACCGACTTCAGAAGCAATTGCTTGAGCTGTTCGTTTGTTATCACCTGTGATCATTACTGTTTCTATTCCCAGTCTGTGTAATGATTTGATAGCCTCTTTAGAAGTTTCTTTTAGGGTATCTGCAATAGCAATTATACCAATTGGTGCATCAGTTGCTACTATAACTACTGTCTTTCCTTGTTGTTCTAATTGAGACATTTTTTGTTCAAGTTCTTGTGAAATAGCGATATCATTTATTTCTAACAATTTTCTGTTGCCTAATAAAATAGCTATCCCTTGTACCGTTGCTTCTATTCCATATCCAGCATATGCTCTAAATGAACTTGGATTGCTTATGGATATCGATTTATCTTCAGCTTTTCTTACAATAGCATCTCCTAATGCATGTTCTGAACCTTTTTCAGCTGAGGCAGCTAAAAGTAACAACTGATCTTCTGTTTTATTATTTAAGGCAATAATATCCGTTACTTCTGGTTTGCCGTTTGTTAAGGTTCCAGTTTTGTCAAATACTACTGTTGTTAACTTGTGAGCCGATTCCAATGATTCAGCACCTTTGATAAGAATACCATATTCAGCTCCTTTACCAGTACCAACCATTATTGATGTTGGTGTTGCCAGACCAAGAGCACAAGGACATGCTATGACAACAACAGTTATTGCCGCTAAGAATGAAAAGAGGAATGCACTATAATTGACAGGTAAAGCTGGAATTCCTGTCACTTGAAGAATTGCATACAAAAAATACCAGGTAGTGAAAGTTCCTAAGGCTACTAAAATAACAAAAGGGACAAAAACTGCTGATATTTTATCTGCTAATTTTTGAATAGGAGCTTTTGAGGCTTGAGCTTCTTCAACCAGTTTGACTATATGAGATAACACGGTATCTTTACCAACTTTTTCTGCTTGCACTTTTAAAAAGCCATTTTTATTGATAGTTGCACCAATTACTTTGTTACCAACTTCTTTGGAGACTGGAATACTCTCACCGGTAATCATTGATTCATCAACAGCTGAAGATCCTTCCAAAACAATTCCATCTATTGGGATTTTCTCACCTGGTTTTACTAACACTAAATCATTGACTTGGACATCTTCAATCGGAATTATTTGCTCTTTTCCGTCTTTAACTACTAATGCTGTTTTTGGTTGTAAATTCATCAATTTCTTAATAGCTTCACTAGTTTTTCCTTTTGCTCGATATTCAAGGTATTTACCCAGTAAAATAAACGTAATA
The DNA here is from genome assembly GCA_027364495.1 of Candidatus Heimdallarchaeota archaeon. The sequence goes on from DAHXPE010000518.1 coordinate 2,180, forward strand.
AGAAAAGCAGAAGTTTCAAAAAAATCATGTAAAGTGATCTTTGGTAAAAATAATGGAGAAATTAATGCTAAAATACTGTAAAAATAAGCAGCATTGGTCCCTAGTGATACCAAAACGTCCATATTACCATATTTAGCCATAATTGCTTTATAAGCACCTCTATGAAACTGCCAGCCTAGCCAAAATTGTATGGGTGTTGTCAAAAGAAATAAAAGGATTCCTTTAAATGAAATACCAAAAATTGGGAAATCAATTGTATTCATAATAGATGAATACCATAAACTTACCGAAGAAATAGGTAAGAAAGAACCTATAAGGTTAAGTGTCATTGGAACCATGGTTAAAAAGAAAATAGGGATTGATAATATAATGGCATAAGTCAATTTTCGCTTGAATTGAAGCTCTTCATTCGCGATTTTTGTAAAGGTCTCATTAGAATCTTCTGTTATTTCTTGAGCTCCATAACCAACTTTTTCAACAGCAGCAATCATTTGTTCTAAAGAGGTTACTGAAGGATCATATTCAATATAAGCTTTTTCACCAATAAGGTTGACAGATGCTGAATTAGCCTTGCCTTTATTAACAAGGCTTTTTTCAACAGCGTTAACACAACTAGCACATGTCATACCACTAATTGAAAAGGTAGTTTTAATTGTTTTCGTTTGAGAATTTTTAGTTAAATTTTGAGTCATAAATTATTCCTGAATATATTAGAGAAAATGTTTATATTAATTTCATTATATAAAATCTAATTTTTCAGATAAGTAAAATTTAATTTTTTAAAATTGGATATAGGATAAATTTATTTTCTAGTACTGAAAATAAATGATATGTAAGACATTTCAAATTTTACTCAATTACAAATTCAAAAAAATTTCGTATTGACCAATAATTGATCCTTCATTGTGTTAATTCATTAAAAGATTTAACAATAGACATGTCTAAAGATTTCACAACCTCAACCAGAAGATTAATAGCCTGTTCGACATCGTTGAGATCTACTTCACCGTTATGACTATGTATGTGTCTTGTTGGTATACCTACAAATAATGCTGGGGCTCCAACCCCTGTCAGGTGAATTATACCTGCATCTGTTCCTCCTGCTGGTAAAAAAGCTGGTTGCCATTTTACAGAATATCTATCAGCCTGTTCAATAACAAATTTTCTTAATTTGGGATTTGGAATCATACTTGAGTCGCCAGCTGAAATTGAAACTCCATTACCCATTTTCTGAATTAAATTTACTCCTGGTAAATCACCTGATATATCGACATCTAGAGCAAATCCCAAGTCAGGGTTTATTACTTGAGCTGAAGTCCTAGCGCCACGTAATCCTACCTCTTCTTGCGTTGTCGAAACAAAATACAACGTATTTGGATGATCAATATTCTCTTCTGAAATTCTTTTTAGAACCTGGGTAACGATAAAAACTCCAACTCTATCATCAAAAGCTTTTCCAACTGCAAGATTTACCTTAGATTTAGTTTCTTTTCCATCTTTTGTTATAAATCGTTCTCGTTCAAATGTTCGGAAGCTTGAATATGGAACCGCAGGGTCTCCTACTCTAATACCTAATGATTCAACCTCTTTTTTGCTAGTGCACCCTATATCAACGAACATTTGATCTAAATGAACAAGTTTATCACGTTCTTCAGCTGAAAGAATATGAGGTGGTTTGCAAGCGACCACACCAAGGATTTTCTCTTTACCAAACATTGGTTTTATTACAATTTGGTGTGATAACACATTACCAGGCCACCACCCACCTAAATTGGAAATTTTTAAATAGCCTGTATCTTCGATTGCTGAAATAACGAAGCCTATTTCATCGCTGTGACCAGCAAGCATTATTTTTGGTCCACTAGATCCTTTTTTAAAAATCACAGAACCGAGACGATCAAATTCAACACTGTCGGCATATTCTTCAGCATAATTTTTTACAATTTGTTGAACTTCTTCTTCATGGCCAGAGGGTCCAAAAGCATTAGACAATTTTTTTAAAAATTCAATATCCATACTAAAACTTCCTTATGATCTCCTTTAAATGAGAAAAAATACTTAACATTAGCTGTGTTGAAACTATTCCTTTATGACATATTAAATTTTTTAAAATTTTGAATTATTATACTTTGGTCATCTTGAGATTGTTTGGTACAATTGTCTTCTTTCGTTTAAAAATTTTCAAAATCTTAAAAATAAAAAAAAGATTGAAAAAAAGCCCCAGGTGAAAGTTTTTTTTTCTCTTAGCAGAAAAAATACATTATAAACGATAATTTGCTTCTGCTAACCTGCATTCTGCACAGAGGGAGATAAAATCATGACTTTCATAAGCCTTTTCACATTTTTGACATATGCGTATGTTGTTTGTTAAAGCAACCTTCACATCCGTGAACATTTTTTTCATACTCCAAAATCAATCAGTTTTGTTTTGGTAATAGGAGAGCCTATTTTTTGAATAAAGAAAAACCTTTATTTTTTTAGTGTTTTTAAAACAAAATTGATTCTTAATTTACTATTTCATTTTATGCATAAAATACTTTGCTATCCGGCAAAAAAATGCTACTTTGCACATACAATAACTTTTTAAATCTCATATCATGTGTTTTTTGGTTTCGTCAATATTTTTATATGTAAATTGTTAATTAATCCCTCATTTCCATTTTTATAATTTTCATTTTCATGTACCAATCCATGTTAGCTAGGTAATACCTTGTTTTATATGAGAAACCATTTAATTATGGTTTAGGTTGATATGTTTTGAAAAAATGGGATTCGGAAATCGTTTCTCCTTTAAGGCATTTTACTTACAATCTTATTTCAGAGCCTTCTGAACTTGAGAGGTTTAATGTAACAGATATTGATCCAAAAAGCCTTAGTTTCTTAATCAATACTCAAAAAAAACTTAATACTTATATAATCGATTTTAAAAAAGTCGTTAATCCTTCAGTAAGGACTGCTATTGAGGAGGAAACAGTTGCAAATCTTCAAGGCAAATATTTAACTGATATACTATCCAAAATTCCAACTGAACGATCTGAAATTAATGAAATGTTTTCCATCAAAGTTTTAGAAGCATTTGCACTTCATAATAGAAATCTTGGATCTAAATGGACTCCTACCCAGTACATTTCCGATTGAATTATTCTGAAAAGGTATTTGCTTATAGCTTTACCAGTCAGACCAAGATTTTTTTTAAAATCATTGTCCACCTATATTCTATTCATTATTTATTTCAATAATTTTAAATATTAGCACAATTTTTGTTTAATTATATAAACTGAGGATTTCAAATGAAAATTTTGATTATCGATGATTCTAAAATGTCACAAATGGTTATTCATAAATTTTTAAAGGAAATATATTCAGATCTTGAAGTTAAATTTGCCTTTAGCGGTGAGGAAGGCCTTGAGACATTCGATTCTTTTAAACCAGATGTGTGCACTGTTGATATTGTCATGGCGGGAATTAATGGGATTGAAACTTCTAGACTAATTGCTCAAAAAAAAACATCAGTTAAAATTGTTATTGTTACTTCTACAGAGGAAAAATTGGAACATTTTAAAGATAATCTTGCTATAAAGGACGTGATTATCAAGCCAATCACCCTAGAAAAAATGAAAAATGCTTTTCAAAAGATTTAAACTTTGAATAATTGCCTATTGATTTTGCAAATAATTGTGTGAATAACTCTTTAATAGTTTTTTTTTTTATTATGAAATAGAATCTGTTTTCAATTTGAAGGTTCAAAATACAGACAATATTAGTTTTGTATTAATTTTTCTTAAAAAATGATTTTTGGACACCGTTGGAGAATTTATATGCCATTTTATTCTGTTGATGGAAGAGAATTATATTATGAAATCATTGGTTCTGGACCACCTGTTTTTTTTATTCATGGGTTTTTAGGTGATGCTAAAAGTCATTTTGGTAAGCAAATGAATGATCCTGCTTTAAATCAGAATTATACATTTGTTGCGCCTGATCTTCGAGGTTTTGGTAATTCTCAAATTGAGAAATATGCTAAATGGGGTGAACCACATACAGCTGCTCAATTGTTAACGGATATTGGCACGCTAATAACTGACTTACATCTTACTAACGTTATTATTGGAGGTTATTCCGTAGGAGCTGCCTTAGCTCTTGAATATGCAAAAACTCATCAAAGTTCAATTAAAGGAATTTTCCTTATTTCCCCAAGACCTTTTATCAATGAAAAAGGTAAATCAATGCCATTTCTTTCTAAAGAAAGACGTTCTTCTTCTAATTTTATCATGAGGTCGAGTGCTAATCTCATGTGGGGAGTTCTTAAAAGAACTCAAAAGGGCAGAGCTAGTAAATGGATTAAAAATAAAACCAAAAATAAAAAATTAATGGCTGAATTTGATTTAGTGAAAGACATTCCTTCTGTTTTAATATATGCTAATAAAGATTCGGTCACTCCTCAAATAGCATTTGAAGTTCTTAAAGAAAACATGGCCAACCTAGAAGTTGTTGAATTTGAAGGTGATCATGGTATTTTACATGAAAAGCCAGATGAATTTAACAAGGTTTTCAAAGAGTGGCTGGATAAAGTCGACAAGTAATTTACTAAATCTATTATTTTTTTTCCTGTCTAGGTCTTATTTTTATTATAGAAAATTTTCTTTATTATTAAAATCAATAACTTTGAATTATGTTTTTCTTTGGTGATTAAACTAAATTGGCTCGAGCTGATTTTTCTACAAGAACCCTTTTCCTTAGTATCCGTGAGTTAGCAAATTTTTTGACTCCAAAATATTCTAGTTTGATTGAATATTCACCTATCCAGCTCAACGCCTTAGAACAGGGTAGGAAATGGCATCAAAAAATTCAACAAGAATATTTGGATCAAAATCTTCATTCTAAAGCTGTTTATTCTTTAATTGAAGTATTTGTCTCTATGAATATATTTCAATTTGAAGGATGGAATATTGCTCTACGGGGTAGAATAGATATTCTTACTTTTGATTCTGGTCTTAATTCAGTTTTTATTTCTGAAATAAAAACAATATCATCTTCTATAGATAAAATTGTGGTCGATGATTTTTGGGAATTACAGGTAGTGTTCTATAGCTATTTGTTTAGACATATTGATGTTTCATTACTTAAAAAACAAGATAACCTTGCATCTCTTCCTAAAAAATTTAATATTGCATATTTTAAAGACCTCATAATGCCAAAATTGATTGTAATCCAGACTTTAACAGGTTTAAGACAAGAATTTAACCTTAGATATGATGAAGAAGCAATTAAAAATAAATTATTTACTGGCTCAAGGAAAATTTTACAATATTTTCTCCCACGAATCAATCATTTCGAAAAATTCAGAATTTTACAGGATATTCCTTGGTTTTTCGATGAATATCGAAGCGGACAGGAAGAAAACCTGAACATCATAAGATCTGGTCTTAAAAGTAATCCTATTGCTATGCTAATCGGACCACCTGGAACGGGTAAAACAGCTTTGACACTTCGAGTTCTAATTGAACGAGCTATTTTGTATCAAAAGCAAATTATGTACACAAGTACCAAGAATTCACAACAATTAGAAGTCTTGCATCTTATTAAATTGATTAATGTTCAATTAAAAAATCCACTTTGGGCTGTTGTATTACTAGCTAAAGAAAAATATTGTATAAAGGAAAATAAAGAAAACAAATCCTGCGACCCTTTTACCTGTGAATTTTTTTTAGCTATGAGCAAAAACCCTGTTCCTTTTATTGACATTTTTGAAAAAAAACCTATCATTGATAGTGAGTGGTTACGAGATTATGCAAGAGATACAAATTTATTCTGCCCATATTATCAAGCAAAACAACTTTCTGGTTTTGCTGATTTTGTAATTGGCGACCAAAATTATCAGATTGATCCAGCTGTCAAATTAAGTATTTTAAAAAGACCTTCTCACCCTCTTTTGTTTTCTAAAAAGGGATTGCCATATTTGTATTTAATGGATGAAGCACATAATTTACCTTCACGAATTCGTGATGTCCTCTCATTACAAATTGAATTTTCTGAATATGATCAAATTTTAAATTATTTTGAGTCTTTAAGTAAACAACATAAGGAACTACAAGCTTTTTATCAGTTACTCAAATTATTATTTGAAAAGCTCAGCAATCTCCCCATTGCAAAACCTCCGACTTCGTCAATGTTTTCTGCATTTGATTTATTAGATCAACCAGAGGATGAAATATCCGAATTCAAAACACGAATAAATAATTTAAGACAGAAAACAGATGAAGGAGATTATATAGGTATAAAACTTAGTCAACAAGAAATTTTGGATTTGGAGCAATTATATTACGATTTTTATAATTCTTTTTCAACTCTCGATGGTATTTTTATAAATATACAGGAGTTGAAAAACGATCAAAATTTAGTTTCATCATTATTCATTACCCGTGAGTTTATTGAGATATTAACAAAAATTTTATTAGTCCTTAAAGAAGAAGATTCATATAATTTTCACTGTTTTTACTATATAATCGACCAAAGAAAAGTTTTTGAAATATATTTTCTTAATATATCAAAGTATTTTCAAGAAGAGCTCAAAAATACTTCTGGAACTATTATTATGAGTGCAACACTGCATCCAGAGGAATTTTATAGAGTATTGTTTGGTTTTAGTAATGAAGTAAATTACCTCAAATTGAATAATTATTTTCCTGTCGAGAACAGGCTAACATTAATTGTTAAAGATATTAAAACGAGATTTGCTGACTTAACAAATTATGATAATTTAAAATTTATAGCTCAAGTTGTTATCTCAATTAGTAAATCTAAAAAAGGAAAATACTTATTCTTTGTACCCAATTTAGAACTAATTTCCATTCTTATCCAATTATTAAAGCCTTTTTATAGTATGTGCTTCAGTCAATTTGAAGAAAATTCGTTACAAACATCTTCAGAAGGAATATTTGTATGTGCACTCGGTAGTATTTATAGTGAAGGAGTGAATTTACCAGATCTAACAGGAGTAATAATTCTTTCGCCTGGGATTCCTCCTCCAAGTTATAAAAATAGTTTATTACAGGAATACTATAAACACAAGACAGGCAATGGATCGAAAGAAGAATCTTTTAATCTAGCTTTTAGAATACCCGGTTTGAATAAAATACTACAAGCATCAGGAAGATTACATAGAAAAAGTGAAGATAAAGGAATTGTTTATTTATTAGGCGAAAGATTTGCTACGGAATACTACCAAACATTTTATCCAGACTTTCTAAAACCGATTAAAGTTATTTCAACTAAAGAATTGAATTTAGAAATCGAAAATTTTTGGTCCAAATTTGATTAATAAAAATTTATCAGAGTACAGCGATAGCTTCAACCTCAATTAGAATGTCTTTTCTAAAAAGGCTTTTGACTTCAACGGCTGTGCTTGCCGGGAGTTTATTATTATCAATAAATGAATCCCTGACATCTCTAACAAATTGAATTTTAGATATATCAACTAAATAATAATTTAATTTGACAACATTATCGAATGTTGCACCAAAAGAATCTAAAATATTTTGTATATTTTCAAATACTTGTCTTGCTTGTAATCCGAGATCCGATCCTCCAACAAGATTTCCATTCTTATCTAAAGCTACCTGTCCTGAAATATAAAGAGTTTTTGAACCAGTAGTTTCTACCACATGTGTATAGCCCGTTGGTTTGTGAATGTTAACGGGATTGATTCTTTTTATAATAAAATCCATTATTAAGTACCTAAATAGCCGTTGGTTTTCATTCAATTAAAAAATCGCAGTATATATCACTATAAGGCCTATCTACATTAGGATAAAAAGAAATGTCAATTTGTAGAATAATAAGTATAAAACATTCAT
>DAHXPE010000536.1 GCA_027364495.1 Candidatus Heimdallarchaeota archaeon
AATTACTTAATTTAATAATCATTTTTTAGACTTTAAGAAGGAAATTTATACTGCTGAAAAAAAAAATTTCTCAAGGTAATTTGAAATTAGCTTCTTGTTTAATGAGGATTATGAATAAGAAAGGCTAAACATCGCTTGAAAAATGATTTACATAAATTTACTTAAAGGATTTTAAAATATGTCATACTCGCAAGATCCATTATCCACGCCTGAAACATATTATTACCAATACGACGTTTTTTACACCGGTGATGAAGAATATGAATTTGCCGATATTGATGGAATATTGGTAGAATGTGGACATTCTTTAGATCTAAGTCCGGAACACGCAGGAGCAGCAAGAGATTTTATACTTACACTTGAAAACTATGATGAAACTAATAAAACAGGTGAAGTCCTTGCATCATTCGTTGTCCGTCTGTGGGAAGATGATGATAACGAACTTAATCTCATTATTTCTTCTATAAAAGAGGAGCTGGAAAGCCATGAATTAATGGTTGAAGATATTGGATTTGTTGGTCCTGGTCCCCCTAGAAAGTAAATTAAATTAAATTCTGTTTGTTATTGCCAATTTAATTATAATAATTTTTTAATTAGTTATCAGTAAGAGCTTGTTGCATAATTTTATAAATAACATGAGTCTTTGCATCTGCATAGTTTTGAACATGTTTCCAAGTTTTTTTAGCCAATTCTAGTTTAGTTTTAGCATATAATTTTTTAGCATCTGGGTGAGTGCGAAGGTAATCTCGAAATAAAAGCATTCTTTCAATTTCAGGATTATGTTTTGAAAAAACATGAAGATTAAGATTATTATTATGATTTTTAAATAATCGATGTTCATTCCAATCTGGTTCTCTGATACGTAGAATATATCCAGCTTGTTCAAGGAAAGGAACATAACTCTTTTCGTTAGAAGAATCTTGAACAACTAACAGGATATCAATAATAGGTTTAGCAATTAAACCAGGAACAGATGTTGAACCTATATGCTCAATTACTAAAGTCCTGGACCGAGTGCTTGAGTGATTTTATAATACTCTTTTTGAAAAAGAATAGGCCAGTTAGGATCATAGTTGGAGAGAAAAATGGTTGAATGATAAGGCTTTCTTTCTCCAATAGTAATTTCTTTTAATTTTTCATCCGAATAAGGCAATAATAAATCCTTCTTGAATTACTAAAATTTTGAACGCCTAAAATCAATTTTCAAGATACAATTATATTATAAAAAAGAAAAGAAAGTAATTTAAAAGTTTTCTAAAAATCAATTCTTTTTGATTGTTTTAGCTATAAGATCACGAAGAGGTGTACCGTTAATTTCCTCAAGTTCATATCGGACACGAATGATAGGCTTATTGACATTAATAACTCGTGTAATGTCAATAGGTGTACCAGAGAGAACAGCATCACAAGGAACTTTATCAATAACTTCTTCTAATTCACTAAGCTGTTTTTCAGAATAGCCAAGAGCTGGTAAAGCCAAATCAAGCTGTTTATACTTATCAAATGCGGCTTTGATAGTTCCAATAACATAAGGTTTGGGATCTGCAATAGCACTGGCACCAAACTTCTTAGCAGCAAGCATACCAGCTCCAGTGGAGAGAGAACCATGAGTAATGGTAGGACCATCCTCAATAACAAGAACCTTCTTACCTTTAACTTCTTCAGGATGTTCAACAAACTGAGGAGAGTTGGCTTTAATAATTGTAGCTTTAGGATTAACAGCTTTAGCATTAGCAATAATGGATTCAACATTCTCAGGTTTAGCAGAATCAACTTTATTGATAAGAATAACATCAGCCGCCCTGAAGTTAGTTTCTCCAGGATGGTAAGTTAATTCATGACCAGCACGATGAGGATCAGCTAAACAGATATGGAGGTTAGGCTTGACAAAGGGAGTATCATTGTTACCACCATCCCAAACAATAACATCAGCTTCTTTCTCAGCCAAATCAAGGATTTTCTGGTAGTCAACGCCAGCATAGATAATGAATCCTTTATCAATATAGGGCTCGTATTCTTCCCTTTCTTCAATAGTACATTTATATTTATCTAAATCCTCATAAGAGGCGAAACGTTCAGCAATTTGTTTACTTAGGTCACCATAAGGCATAGGATGACGCATAGCAGCGACCTTAAAGCCTAAATCTTTCAGGACCTTTGTAACATATCTGGAAGTTTGACTCTTACCAACGCCCGTACGAACAGCATTGATACTTATAACGGGTTTAGAGGATTTAAGCATGGTTTTATCCATACTAAGTAGCTTAAAATCAGCCCCATTAACATTAGCAATAGAACAAAGGTGCATAACATCAACATGGGCAATATCAGAATAAGCAAAAATACAGGTATTGACCTTATATTTTTTAATAATTTCTGGAAGATCTTTTTCCTCAAGAATAGGAATACCCTTAGGATACAGCTTACCAGCTAAAACAGGAGGATAAGTACGACCGGTAATACCCATAATTTGAGTACCAGTGAATGCAACAATTTCAACGTCAGGATTCTCACGGTAAACACAATTAAAAACATGGAAATCTTTACCGGCAGCTCCTAAAATAACAATACGTTCCTTAGTCATATAAAACACTTTTAAAATATTAATTAAGAAATTAACAATTAAATGACTTCGTAGAGGTGAAAACTCTTTAAAGAGAGTTAAAGTTCACCAATTTAAGAAAAATTAAACTCACATTTAAAAAATGAACTAAGTAAAGAAAGAAGATAAAACTGGCTATGAGCAAAAGGAAAAAGCATAAAAAAATGTTATAATATTCAGAAGAGCACAAAAAAGACAAAAAAAGAAAAAACAAAAAAAAGGATTAGTGAACAGAAATAAAGTGAAAATCTAAAGTTAAAAATTAAAGGAAAAAAGAAAAGAAGAATAAAAAACAAATTTAGAATAGATATATTGAATTATAAGAGAATGAATGAGGAAAAAACGAATTCTGAATAAAATTTATTAAAGAAAAGTCAAAAAAGGGCCATAAAATAAAGGTGTAATACTATATTATTTAATACCTGTAAAAATCTTCAAATTTACATCGATCTATGAAAAGTGAATTCAAACACAATGCTAAAACAATTAATTCTTAATTGCAATTAGAAATTAAAATTTTAATGATTCATTCTGAATTTTTACCTTATTTATTATAATTCACAATAAAAAAGATATGTATAAAATCGAAATATGTTTTCATTTTTAAAAAAATTAAAACGAGCGCAGTGGGATTCGGACCCACGACCATCGGGTTTCTTTTTGCTTTAAAGACAATTAAAAGCCCGGCGCTCTACCTGGCTGAGCTATGCGCCCTCTGTTTTCAAATCAGAGTTAATTAATTTTTTTTTATATTCTTATTCAATAATTCATTTTTCTATTTATTTAAAGTAATTTCATTAATCCATTATATGTTAGAATTATAGTATCATTAAACAAATTTTTTAGTTCTATTCGTTTAACAAACTCAGAACTTTTGTTTGTTTATTATTTTAAGAACAGTTTTACCTTTTTATTATGTCCTTATATGTATTTTTTTTTTTATTTGCATCCTTTCTTCATTGAGCTTTTTAAATAACCTTTTTCCTTTATCCTTTGTCAAGTACGCTAATAATTAAAAAATCTTAAATATCTAAATTTTCTTAGCTAGAATTGTTTATAATTAATTTCTCTCAAAAATCTTGTAATTTATTTTGAGTTTTTTAAACTTTATTTTATCTTATCTAATTGCCTAAATTGAGATTTACTAATGTCCTTTTGTCCTAAATGTGGAACCCTTCTTCACCCTCGTAAAAATGCTGATGGTAAATTTGTTCTTGTTTGTAAGACTTGTTCTGATACTCCTACTGCTGTTAAGGACTTAGCAGAGGATGAAGTTTTCTTTAATAAGTTAAAAAATATTTGTCGTTCAGGTCGTGCTGAAAAACAGCTTAAAACCCTTGCCCGTTCCCTTTCCCTTCCTGAAAATCAGCTCCACGATGCGTTAAAAGCCCTTGATGATCAAGGTCGTCTTCCTTATGGCTACTATGATAAAATTGAGCGTCTTTATGTTCGTACACATCTTACTGATGAAATTTCAGACGATGTTATGATTGATATGATTAAACAATCCTATGGTTATGACATCTTCGGTGCTAAAGGCCTTAGTAACTACATTTCTTTAGGTAAGCATACCAGTGTTCGTAAAACTCTTCAAACCCTCCATGGTTTACGCAAAAAAAACCTCCTTCGTGGTCACAAACGTGGTGTTAATTGGCTTTGGCGTCTACCCAAACCAGGTGAAGACCTTAGCGCTCCTTTCTTTCCTAAGAAAGAAGGTTCTGATGAATCTGATTCACCTACTACCTCAAAACGATCTAAATCCAAGTCTTCTAAGGCTAAAGGCGGAAATTCTTCCGATGAATTGAACTCCTATGATGACGATGAATCGAAAGATTCTGATGATACCGAAACTAAAGACTCTGAAGAAAACATTGATTATGATGAGGAAGAGGAACAGGATGATTCCAAGATGGTTTACTTTGCTGATCCTGAGGACGAAGATGAGGTTTGAACTAACCCCTACATTTACTTTTATTTTATTTTTTGAGGTTTTATATTTTTGAGTTCTTATTCCTCTAATGAAATTGATCTTCAATCCGAGAAATTCACTTTTAACCAGCTTTTTAATTCACCTCTCAAGCGTAATATCATTGGTTTATTTTTTCGATTCCATAAAGAATTCGTTCTTAATACCACTTGGAATGTTGAGATATATGATCGCCTTTCCTTTATGAGTGGTAAAAAACAAAAGATAAAGAAAGCACAAATTGAAAAATTCCTTTCTGCGGAACTTGGTCTTGAATCATTACAATTTCTTATTGAATTTAAGATTCTTCTACCCCCTAATAAGGTTATTTTACCTAATGTTTCTTCTATATCTATTAATGACTTTTTAGCTCTTGGCGAGGAATTTAATATTATTACTGGTATCGAATATGCTGACGATTTCTTGAAGACTCCATCTGGTGGCCTTAAACTTAGTGTTGGGGCTATTCAATATCTTCTTGATTCATTTCTTAATTTTAAAGCTGCACAACCGAAAATCCAATCTGCCATTCTTGAACTGCAAACACTTCCTTCGCGAAAAAATCCTGGTTCTATGTTTTCTATTCTCGATGTTGCTGAGGAGAAAGCTTCATCGACTGCCAAAAAAAACATTATCTATCAGATGAGCGATGCTATTTATTCTTTCCTTGACAAATATCATCCTTTGGATAATAAAATTAACGATCTCAGTGATGGGAGTATTTTTTTAGATTTATTAGAAGCCAGCAATAAAATTAGTAAACTTGTTATTGGTAGTACTGTCATCAAATCCACAGCTACTTCTTACCTGAAGATTTTGGATTCTGAACTTGTACAAAAAAGGAATTTTGCTCTTGTGGATAGAATTATCTTACGTGAACTTTTTATTATTTCATATTCAAATTTTTTTGATGATACAACTCGTCTTGACGATTTTAAGAAAACCCTTGATTTATTAGCTAATGATGCTAAATTAGGTCAAACAATGCTTTTAGATGCTGAACGTACTGCTGACCCCCTTCCTGCCGTTTTTGAATTTGTTGATCCTCATGATAAGCCTGTAGGTGTTGTTGATGACTTTTTAAGCAGTTTTAGTAGGTTAAATATTGCTAACACTATTGCAACTATTTTATTATTATCTTTCGATGTTCATCCCGACGCTTTCAGACCTAAACCGGGTGTTAATATTTTCAAAGAACTATTTACTTGGTTATTAAAACCATCTAATAGAATTTTATTTGATAACCTTACTGATTTACTTACTGAAGCTGAATATTTAGTCAACTATTATTCAAAAGAAGATATTGAAACCATTTCAAAAGATTATAAAGAAAAAAAAATTGAACTTCTTGTACCTCATTTTGGGTCTATTACCATGTCCTCTAATAGCCATTTAGCTTGGGAAACTCCTCGTTGGAGGTCTATTTTAGACAATCTTCAAAAAGCTGCGAATGAATCAATTAAAGCTATTAATGAATCTGATAATCCCATCGCTGATCCAATTCTTGTTAGTCAAACTAAAGAATATTTAGAGAAATCCTTTCCCTTTTGGTTAGGTCAAGATGGTATTGATCTTTATCGTCTTATTGAAGGGCTTTCTAGAAAGGTTATTCCTTTTGCTGATTCTCATGCCGCAGCTAGTGAATCTATTATTAAAGAATTTCTTCCCCTTACTGATTCTTCTGTTGCAGATGAGCTACGATCTAATAATATAGAGTTTTTACGTAAATTGGTTTTCTGTTTGGAAGAACCTGTTGATACGGAAACCTCTTTATCTGATGATGAATTTAGGATGCTTGAACGTCTTGTCAATTCATTTTCTGATCGTTTGAAGTTTAGTACTGCTCGTAATGATTTGGCTGTTCGTGAAGATTTAATTTTAGTAGCCTTTCGTAAACAAGGCTTTCAAAGTGGATCTATCCCACGTATTTTTGCTAAAGTAAGTAAATTTGCAGGCCTTACATCTGAGAAGATTGAATTTTATGATTCTAATCTTGGTAGAAAGCGAAATACAAATGTATACAAATTCAATGAATCCTTTGAACTAATTTTAGATAAACAAAATCTAGTTGAACGTGGTTATGAAGATACCCAAGAAATTAAGTATCTTAGTTCCGAAATTCCTGTTGAAATCCTATATTCCTTTATTCAAGGATGGCGTGCTGTTAATTTAGAACCGGATGTTCTCGGAGAATACCTTATAAATGGTATGTGTAATATTTTGGCTTATACCATACTCATGTCTCTCCCAGAAGGTCAATTGACAACTGATAATAGAGTTCAGCAATCATCTGTTCTTTTGTCAGATGCAGTTTGTCATCCGCTTATTATTGCTCTTTCTCAAGCTATTGCTTTCGTTATTTATGGTGATCTCTGGTATAATGCAATTTGGACAAGCCCAAAGAAAAGTAAATACCATAGATCTGTACGTTACGTAATTGTTGGGAATATAATTCGCATTGAGGCTGGTAATATCTTCTTAAACAATAATACTATGACAAATTATATTCGTAGTCTTACCGTTAGAGTTGGTCAGAGTGCTGGAGGCTCTGATTAAATTTGAGTTGGAAAACAGAACCTGAATTTAAAAAGAGACAGAGTGCATCTCAGCTTGCTTCATTGCGTGAAGAAAGTTTACGACAATTACGAACAAATGTGGCTCAAATCTTAGATGCCTTTGGTGAAATTGAACCGAAGATTTCTTATAAAGTTATCAATCGCGATTTTCTTTCAACATTTGATGAATGGTTTTGGGAGAGAAATCAAAAAGCAAAATCGGCGGATTCGGAAAAAACAATAGCTTATATTAACCGTCTACGGAGGTATTTAAGAATTGCAATGCAATTTAAAACTCCTTCAGATCAAATTCATCGCGATTTTACTGAATTACAAAATTTTTATACTTATTTTCTTAAATTAATTCAAGATCCTGACTTGGAACTTGATGATGAATT
>DAHXPE010000007.1 GCA_027364495.1 Candidatus Heimdallarchaeota archaeon
GATACTAAATTGTAAATTTTTTTAAAAAATTCGTCTAATTCCATAATTCCAAAAATAAACTTCGAATATCCAGAATTTTCTTAAATATTTGAAATTGCTATCGGGTTAAAATTATTGAAATATCTCAATTTTTACGATTCTGAGGTCTTTGGTTCTGTGGATGAGTTATTAATTCACGGTGAACATTTACCAGCTTTAGCTAAATTAGATTCCATCGTGCATGGTTCAAATGATTTAAAATTTCAGCACTTACTTATTGTTTATAAAATTAATAATGAAAGTTTTTCTCAATTCAAATTTGATAATCCTTTAAAGTTCATTTGGGATAATTTAGAGGGATTAACTGATTCATTTCTTCAACATGAGACTTATATTGTCAGTCTCGATACCGCCATCGTTTTAAAGGACAGGAATGCAGTAGACGATTTGTTAAGGAGATCCACAGACTTTAAAAAATCCATCTTATCACTTTCAGATGAAAAGATTAACTATTTTGAATCTATGTTCCAATATTTACAAGCAATGTACTATTTACGAATTAAATTCAATTATAACCAGGCAATTGATGCACTGAAAGAGTCGATTAAACAGTTTTCAAGATACTCCAATGATATTGGGTTAATTCAGTCCTATTATTGGTTAGGTTATTCTTTTTTCAAAAATGAAGAAATTTCTGAAGCTTTTAGTATTTTTACTAAAAGTCGAGAATTAGCAAAAAAGCTCGATAACAAATTTTGGATTGCAAGAACAACCCACTATTTAGGGAAAATATATTCCGAAAGAGAATTATGGAAGGAAAGTACATCTTTTCTAAATGAAGCACTTGAATTATATTCATATTTAGGTTTAAAAAATCTTCAATCAGGTGTTTTACAGGATATTGTATCTGATCTCTTCCAAATTAAAGATTTTGAAAAAATTGAGCTGTATTTAAACGATAGATTAAAACTATCGAAAGAATTCAAACTAACAACTGATTTTATCTCTACTAGTTATTGGTTAGCATATTATTACGAATACGTAAATAATGTTGACAAAGCGTTAGAAACCTACCAACAAACTTTAGAATATTTAAATAAAATACAATATTTAGACGAAATTCATAGATGTAGTGCCCATATAAGTTACTTAAACGCAATTAAACATGATCAATTACCAGATCATTTGGACTGGAGGTTTGAACTCGAAAATTCAAACAAGCCTTGGAAAATAGTCATTGTTTGCAATGGAAATATCTCTCGTTCACCATATGTTGAATATTTAATGAAAAGAGGAATAAAAGAATCTTATCCGAAAATGGAAAATGATGTAATCATAGAATCTATGGGCATTCTCTATCCTAATGTTAAAATGAATCATTTAACAGAAAAATATTTAGCAATAGAAGGATTTAGTGAAAAAGAAATTGAAAATCACACTCCCCGTTATTGGGAAGACTATCCAGAAATTCATGAAAATGCTTCTATTTTTATAACTATGACTGGAGAACAAGCTCAATATCTCAATTTTTACTATCCAGGGAAAGCATTCATGTTATCTTTTGTTGCGAATGAGAAATTTGAAAATATTCTTGATCCAGCAGTTCATCGCTCAGATGCTGAAAAATTATTTAAAATAATGAAAGATCTAACGATAATTAGTTTACAAAAGATTGACGATTTATTTGAAAAAACTCTTTAATGGGAAGAGAATTAACATTTATATCATAGAAAATGGTTTATCAGTCAATAATTAATCTTTCACAATTAATTTAAGGTCCATAATACCAGATTCAAATGATGAGTCTTGCGTAGGTAAGACAAATAATAGAATTGAAGGGTGGTACTGTCGTGTAAGTAGTATCATAAGTAGTTGAACTATAATAGACTGTAGTTGTGTTTAATCAAATTTATTTGAATTTTGAATTGTTGGTACAGCTAAACTACTAGAATAAATAATTATTAATATTATAAAGGAACTCAACTTACATTACAATTCTGATTCTCCAAATTATGAAAAAAAACTCTTTTTTTTTCATTAAAAATACGAATGATCGAAAGGCAAATTCGACGAGTTTTTTAATGTTGCAGTAGCGTAAAAAAGTAATTTTGTGACTAGTTGTTTTAAACTAATAAATCATTGTTTTACAATTTACATAAAAATAAATAATTTAAACCTAAAATCAAATTTGTTTGATTATTAAACAAGCGATGAAAAATATTGAATATAGTAGTTATAAAATAATAAGACAAATAAAATAAAGTTAGTTTAAGCATTTTCATTTCTGGGAAGAAGAATTTAAGTAATTACTTAAAACTTTCTAAATAATATAACAAATTTACATTGGAATACATTTTATGGATTTTTTAGCATTTTGGCTCTTTTTATTTATTCTCGGATTATCACTTGCTCTACCACTTGGTCCCGTCAATCTTGAAATAATAAAACAGGCCTTATTTGAAAAAAATCATAAATTAGGGTTTCTTTTAGCAGTTTTCACTGGATTAGGTGCAATGTCCGGAGATTTTACAATTGCTTTTAGCGTGTTAACATTAGGGTCAGCACTTCTAACCAGTATTATAAATGACTATGCTATAAAAACTCTTTTATTTGGTTTTAATGTAGGACTTTTAGGCTATTTAGGAATTTCCACCTTTAGAAGAAAATTCAGCACTTCAGAAACCATTGATGATTCTTTCAAAAAAATTGATGAAAATTCAGAATCAATTGAACAGGAAAACCCAATTCCCAATAATAGTTCAATAATGGGAAGCATTCGGAGACGAATTATTACAGGCTATGCAATCGTCATCAGTTCTCCTTGGAGTTATCTCTGGTGGGCTTCTTTTGGAAGTTACATTATATTTGGCAATTTTAATTCGCTTGAATTAAGTTCAAGACTTTTGATAATTTTGTGCTTTCTTTCAGGAATCTTTACATGGGTTGTGGGCTTTTCGTCCTTACTAACGCTAAGTAAAAAATTTGCAAATGATACATTTTTAAATATTATAACTAAATTATCATCAATTGTATTACTTCTGTATGCAGGTAACTTTTTATTAGAAACTTTGACTTATTTGCAACTCTGGCTATTTTGACTAATCCTTACCTGCTAAATACCTTTTGAATGTTGGTTCTCTTTTTATTAATAATTTGCAATCTTTTATGTCTTTCAAGACTTTTGCTAATTTTTTATTCCTTCTAACAATTAGAATAATAATTCAGGTTTTCTTTCTTCATTCATCAAGCGACAAACATTCTATTTAATGTTGCAAATAAATGTGGAGTATCGAGAAATACTCCATTATGTTTATTTTAGTGGTATATATTATCATACTAATCTTATTCTTCAAACAAAATATAATTGGCATACTGAATAGTTAGCAACATTTAACTTTTCTATTTATTTTAACCCAGGTGGTTTTTCAAACAAAAATGTAGCAACTAGATTATATTTTTCAAAAACAGAAGGTCTTTTCTCTAAAATCATTCAA
>DAHXPE010000011.1 GCA_027364495.1 Candidatus Heimdallarchaeota archaeon
TAAAAAACCGTTCATGGAAAGATCTTCAGTTCTTGAGATGAAATTGCCTGCTGCATTGTTTATGAGGCCAGAAATTTCATGCTCATTCATCATTTTGTTTATAATTTCTTTAATCTTATCAAAATCTCTAATGTCTGATGAATAAGTGAAACTTTCAATCCCCTTTTCCTTGAGAGAATTTCTTGCTTTATTCAGTTTTTCCTTATCTCTGCTAATTATATGAATTACTGCTCCATATGAGCCAAGTGTATTTGCCATCTGGAGGCCAAGTCCTGAACCCCCGCCTGTAATAATTATGCCTTTACCGGAAAACGGTTTTCCATTAAGCATATGAGTTCATCCTCACATATATCATTAAGTTTAGGTATCCTGTCTTAGAAAAAAAGGTTTAAAGCTTAAATCAAACAATCCTAAAACATATTATTCCCTCTCTGGCATTTTTAAACATGGAGAAACAAATATTTTTACACAGATAAAATGAAATGTTTTGACCACAGCATAAAAATAGGTGTCTTAGTGCGATGATTTTGAGGTTGAAGTATGACCTGCTAATCTAGATCAATTCTCAATCCTTTTACCAAGAATGGTGAAATGAAAAAATATACTGAATCAACCTTTTTAAAATAGACACGATAAAAATTTTAAGAAATCTCAATAATTTAATTTTGTGTAATGATCTGCAAGAACTTTTATGTCGTACTTTTTAGCAATATCTCCATTCCACTTAGGGGTTATTTTGGGAGAAACTAATAATTTTATAATGGATTCGGCTAATTCAGAAACGTTGTTTGGTGATATAAGAATTTTATTCTCAAGTTCAAGTAAAATTTCATTGTGGGCACCAGTATTGGTTGCAACTGTTTTAATCCCAAGTATTGCAGCTTCAATTGCATTTATACCGAATCCTTCCCTTCTTGAGGGTATAATAAAAACTTTGCAATTACTCATTAAGTAAAGCTTTTCTTCTTCATTCACTCTACCTAACAACGTAATTTTCTCAGATAAGTTAAGTTTGGAAATTAAATTTTTTAATTTAAATATATATGGACTACTATCACCTGCAATGATTAATCTTAACTCAGAGTAATTTGCGGAAATATCAGAAAATGCTTTGACCAGCAAATCAAAACCTTTGTTTTCAACAATTCTGCCGATTGAAAATATAAATGGGCTTTTCAAATTAATTTTGATATTATAAATTAAAAGTTCGTTTTTGTTGCTTAATTTCATATAATTTTCTTTAAGTCCGGTTGTGTCAATCCCAATATTGATTAGTTGAACTTTTTTCTTAACGACTAAACCACAATAAACTGAAATATCGTTTAAACTTTGGTTACTAAACACCAAAATTTTATCAATTTTAGTCAAAACTATTCTACCGACAGTTGTGTATAGAAACTTTGAGATGATCCCTAAAAAAAAGTTATATTGTGCTATTGGTATTCCATGGTGAGTTAGTATAATTCTATTTCTAAATCTTTTAGGAATAGTGAGCAATGCTAACAATGGTAGTGTTTCTAAAATTCCATGAATCACTATCAAGTCGAATTTATCAATATTTTTTCTAATCCATTTGTTAAAATTTAAAAAGGATCTAATTGTTAGTGGCATATAATAAGAAACACTGCTTAAAAGAGGTGGAGAATTGATAAGATAATAAAACATAGTTTTATACGAAAATTTCTGATCTGTCTGATTTCTAAAGTTTCTAAATTTACTTGATACATTATTTGGTACAGAGGAGATTACTGTAACTGAATTTCCATCAAGTTCCCAACTTTCCGCTAATAGTTTAAATAATTCAGTGCCTCCACCTCTAACATATGGGACAAAATCAGGATTTATTTGTAATATGTTCATATACACCTACCCTTACCATTGTATTTTATATTTGGTTATAAGTTGGTTCCTAAAAAAACTTTTACTTTTAACGATTGTTAAATTTCTATAAATTTTTTTGTTAATTTGTGTGTTAGCATTAAAGACATCCTTTAACTCTTATATTGTTTTTCCACCTTGCTTATGAACATACAAAGTGGTCATCCACACGGATCAATTTTCACTTATTTTCTCGCTCACACTTATCCTGTAAGAAGTAAACTCAATATATTGCGAACACAAACACCGATACATGGGACATAGGAGGTTACGGATTTAATTGCAAACTCTGCTGAGAAAAAGTTTTTACTCCAAATTATATAATTTGTTGCGATAGATTTGGGATAGTCTATTGATCTAAACTGTGTAACATTTCCACGGTATTTACGATGGAATATTGCGAACAAAGATTATTCATTGAAAGAGAAAAATAATGAAGTGATGAAACAAAGAAACTTCTCCCTGTAAAACTAATATTCTATTGCACAAAAATTGATGCAAATGAAATAAGCAAACTTCTATACTTGTAAATAAGTATGGAAAGATAGTTGAAGTGTGCAAAGTTTTAAATTAGATGTGACCCTTAAATAATTTCATTAATAAATACTCAGAAAGTACTAATTGATTGGAAATTTCACTATTACCATAGAATTACCCTTCAATGTTACTCAGACATCGAAAAATCAGCAGAAATGATGTAAAAGAATTAATAAAAACATTATGCTAAATCAGAGTCAAACTTCTCTCTTTACATATTTTATCTGAGAATTGCTCATTATAATTAAATAAAATTGGTTCTCTATTAAGAACTTAAAGCATCTAATTTGATATTCCTATTTAGTGTCAAAATATTTTTTTTTCAAAAGTTCTATGTGCGGTTTAATTTTTTTTAAAGTTTTACTATTTGTATGATGAAAATAAACTCTCAAAGTATCAATAAACATCCTTTCGATTACTTTAAGGTTAATTCCTGAATTTTCCTGATTAATCCTTAGCGTGATTGGCAATTCTCGAATTTTGAAACCATTTATTTTTGATAATAGCAGGAGTTCAATATCATATGCATATCGATCGATTGTCAGATTTTTTAATATCACCTCTAGTGCTGATCGTTTTATTAGTTTGAGACCAACCTGCGAATCTTTGACTTTTATATCGAAAAGCGTCCTAGAATAGAGATGGTAAAGTATACTTAGAGATTTTCTTATTGGGGATATTGAAGATTTTGAACCTTTTACCCTTTTAGAACCGATTACAATATCGATTTCATTTTCTATAGAATATTTTAAAAATGTTAATATGTAACCAGGATCTATATTCAAATCTGAATCGTAAAAAGCTATTCTTTCCCCTCTTGCCTTTTTAGATCCCATTCTTAATGCATATCCTTTACCTTTGTTTGGAAAGTAACTTTCGATTATAGCAAATTCCTCCAATCTCATTAGTTCACTTGATGATGAATCAATACTACCATCATTTACGGCAATAATCTCAAATCTATATCCAGAAGTCTTTAAAGTGTCGTAAGTTTTTAATATTGCATTCCTGATAATTTGTTCTTCATTATAAACTGGCATAATTACTGAAATGTCAAGTTTTAAATCGGAATTAATCATCGTCAAGTAAAAAATTTTCACTATTTAAATGTTTTTCCTATTTTCTCTGTTAAAAGAGTCCACGCACATCTTTCTTTTTGATCTCGTTTTGCTATTGTAAAATTCAATATGAGTCCTAATGAATCTAATATTTGTGTTTTTATATAATGTATTAACATTGCCATCATTGTACAGATGTCAACTCTATACTAACTGCTTGAGACTAAAATGATATGGAATGAAACAAGGTTTAACCCGATCTTCAAAAGAAATAAACAATCATAATGTGTAAGAAAAATAGGGTTAATCTCATAAAACATAAAGAAATAATGAATGTGACGAATGCAATACGTTGAGGTAATAATAATAGAATGTCGAATGATATAAATCGGTGATCAGGAAAGATAACGAAACCTACTAGAGACATTTAAAAAATTATGATTGTTTACGAAATGAATTTCACCTGTGAAGGATATAATGCATAAAAAGGCGTAAAATAAGACTTAAAAAGATATTGTAGAATCTAAAATAGATGAGAAATCCTGCTTATAACTGCTATAGGAAAGAATAGTAAACATTTTTTTGTTATCTATTGAATGTATTCCTATTGTGGCCATAATTATATTTTCTGGAAAGTTCCATGTCCGTTATCTTTGAAAATCCAATTGTTTTCCCTATAAAAAGTTAGAGAATCATACCCAATAAAAATGGTAACACAGATTTTAAAGTGCTCATCATTTGTGATATTATATTGCTCTCTGAAACTTTGGGAAAATTTAAGAGAAAGATAAACTAACTAACGAAATTCTGCCACTTGCTTAGAAGCAACTTCTTCAAATGAAAAACACCTTAAACTTCTGGATAAGATAATCTTTGAGTATTTATGGCAATAACAAAACAGATGTGCCACACACATTGGTACACTTATCCACAGTTTCAATGAAGAAAGTAAAGGAGATTTCGTGAAAAACTTTAGAAAAATTTTGATTTACTTCATCAACCCAACACTATCAAATGAGTGACTGTATTAACCTCAAAGTATGTACACATAGAAATTTTATGGTTCATGTTCATTAAAAATGTTATAGCGAAACTGGCATATATTTCTAAAACAGTAATAAATAACTTTATTCCTAACATAGAAGAAAGTGTGATGACCCAAATTTAATATATACTTTCTTTATTTATCAAAGAGATAAGTGTCTGATTTGTATGGCTATCCTATGATCTCCGTAATTATCGTTTGCCATGAAAGGAGAAATTTCATTTTACAGGCTATTAAGTCGGTTGAAAGACAAACTATTTCAAAGGACCTATATGAAATCATTGTAGTGAAAAATTTTTTGGATGAAAAAATAGATAAATATATAGAATGTCTTAATGGTAAGAATATCCTCTCTATGGAAACCAGTGGATGGTCGAAATTAATATGTGGAGTTAAAGCTTCAGAAGGTGAGATATTGTGTTTTCTTGATGATGACGATATGTTTAGAGAGGATAAACTTGAAAATATTTTTACCATATTTAATAAATATCAATCCCTTTGCTTTTTACACAACGGTTACCTCAAAATTTTGGAAAACGAAGAGATAAATATTTCTAAATATAATAAATCCTTTGAAAACTCTCATTTGAAACTTTTTGATACAACTATTGATAAAGATCTCTATAAAGCAATAAAAATGAGGTTAGATTTTAATTCAAGTTCTATATCGGTGAAGAAAAAATACATTTTGAATCGCCTTGAAACCCCTAATGATTCAATAATAAAGAGTGTTGATACTTTTATATTTTATTTAATGCTTGAAAACAGTTTGACTATTGCAAATTATTCTGAAAAGCTTACCTTTTATAGATACCATAATAGTGTTTCCAATTATGTCAATATGCCCTCACAGAAAATAATTGAATCTAAAATAAATTATTTAACATTGTTTACACAATCTTTAGAGATTCTCAAAGAAAATTTTACTAGGCAAATGTTAATCAATCTAATTGATGGTAAAATATCCTCGATTAAATGTTGGAGGTATTTTATAGATAGATCATTCAC
>DAHXPE010000027.1 GCA_027364495.1 Candidatus Heimdallarchaeota archaeon
TAATTTGAATGAGAAAATATTTTATTATTTTACTTATTAGGAAAATAAATTAATCAAGAAATCCATAAACTTTATGAATATAGCTTAAAATGACTTATTGTAAATCCTCCAGTAGTTATTGAAGATAGATTGGATTTAGTGGAATAGGCTGAATTACTAAGAGTTACAAAAGGCAAATTTAGGTTCTCAATATGTTCATCAGAAATTGTCTTGTTATTTAGCGTAAAAGTCACTAAATTTGTATTATTATTAGGAATCAGACCAGTAGAATCATACAATTTAACCAAATAATGTCCATTTGGTATAGAAGTTATATTATACTTGTTGTAAAGAGTTGAATTTAATTCGAAGGGAAAAATTGCTGAATAATTAGCAGGTGCATAAATATTATCAGTTGAATTTCCCTGATATTGAGTAAAGTCACAATTAAAGGTCCAGTTTAAATCAAGATTTTTTAATTGTAAATAAATATTTGGCTGTTCCGCAATTGACCTAGGATATATTGCTGTATTATTAGGAGTAATAATTGAAAAAAGAATTGAAAATTCTAAATAATTTGGCGCTAATGATATTCTCGGAAGTTGAGGAGATGAATCTAATGAGAGTTTCAAAATTTGAGCATAGGCATCGACAAATAAATTTTTTCTGCTAATGTAATTTGAGAAATTGGAAATTTTATTATTATCGACCGTAAATTGGACGGTATTTAGGGAGTAATTATAAGGTGAAACATCTCCAGCTATAAACATTTCAGTATAATAATCTCCATTTGGAATAGTAAGTCCATCTAACTTAAAAAAAGACGATTCATTCTCCAGCCCAGGTTTATAATAATGACTTGAAACTAGTTGTCCACAGACATATGGATATAGGCCCTTTTCAGAAATGTAATTTCCCCCAGTTTGAAAAACAAAGAAATGTGCTCTAAAAGGGGTACACGTATCAGGAGTTACAATAGTAATTGTTTGATTTAAAGTATTGACGATTGTAAAATTAATTTGAAAACCACTGCCGTTATCACCATCTACAATCGAAATATTCGTAATAATAATTAGTAAATCTGCATTTGAAGCTGTAATCTTTGTTGTTTTTATAACAGCATTTTTATTTACCGTTGAAATACCACTGCAAACTGAGGCTGAAATTAAAATCAATAATATTAGTGAAGAAAACTGGATAGTTTTTCCTTTAATCGTCTTATTACCTCTTCTAATGAATCATAGTAATTTTTTATTTATAATTTTTCATATAGTTGCATTTACCTATTAAAACACAAAATTTTCCTTTTAATACATTCCAACAGGAATACATTTCTTTCTTAATCAAAATTTATTAATTTTATCATCCATAAACAACTAGCCATTCTCTTAAGGATTTTTATGTTATTTGAATTCTTCTCCATTGTCTGTGATCTTTACTCTATGAAAGAAAAAATTGCTTTCCGGTTTGGAGAACCTGGCTCGATTGGCAGATATATTAATTTTGATCATCATTCTAAAGCATTTTTTCTTCCAGATGTCAGTCCTTTCACTTTTGAAAATCAGAAATTTACCACTTTAATTCTAGATCTACTTTCTGCCGATCCAGTAAATAATTCATTAACAGATAATAACAGTAGGTTATTTGCTCACCTAGCTTTTTTTGAAATCCCCTAAGAAGGAATTGAATTCAAGGATACAAAAAAGAATGTAATAGCAGAATTGACCCATTTCAAAAAACTTGTACAAAATTATTATTCCTTTAAAATGGCTTCTGCAAAAATTACCTCAAATGCTATTATCACTGATTTACTCTTTTTTCCTCTTATTAACAATAACGGGTAATTTTTATGCTCCATGAAGAACAACTACGAAAAATTCTTCCTAATGATAAATTTGTTGCTTTGAAATCATTTATTCAAAAATATACTTCTGATCCTAATGTTATTGGTTTATTCCTTACCGGTAGCTTTGTTCACGGAGATCCTGGTCCTACTTCTGATTTGGATTTATACATTATATTGGAATCTTCTGAAACACGAACAAGAGGTAACTCTTTTGTAAATGGGACTGAAATAGAATATTTTATCAATCCCATTAGACAAGTTGAACAATATTTCAAAGATGAATACTCCGATAAAATTAATACTGCCCATATGTTTGCTAATAGTATTATTTTATATCAAAAAGGTCCAGAATTACAAAGATTAATAGAATTAGCACAATTTTATGTTTCAAAGCCTCTTCCGGATTTAACAGAGTATGATATCTACCTTGGAAGATATTTTTTAGATGACTTACGTAAAGATTTATTAGATGCACTTGATATAAATGATAAGATTACTTTTGAACTTGTATCTAGTGAAATTGTTGAACAACTTATCAATAATTTTGGTAAAATAAAAAAAATTTATCCAGCCAAATCTAAACGTTTATTTCATCAAATCAATCAAATTGATTCTTCTTTTGCTAATAAACTAAAAAATTATCTTGAATGCACTGATAAAATACAAAAAAGATTTGAATTGCTAAATGAATGTATTAAGCATATTGAAAACTTATTTGGTGGCTCAAGACCAGATGATTATTCATTTACAAGTAAACTTACGGTCTAAGTTCTTTAAAGGGATAAAGGATCTTATATAAGTAATATCATCATCAAAATTTTTAACTATTTCAGGTATTACAATGCCAATATCTTCTAAAAATTTATCACTTTGTAAAGTAAATAATTAAATCAATTATTATTTCAGATTTTTATGATGTCATTTAAAGAATCAAACATCAAAATTAAACTAAAGGATGCTCAAACTAAGAATGTATATTCCCAAATCTTTTGTTATAACAGACGAAAACAAACTTTTTGACTTTATTAATAAATATAATTTTGGAATTATAAGTTCAATTGATATGGAAGATATGTCTATTTTTTCTAGTCATATCCCGTTTATTCTAGGTAGAAAAGAAAATGATGAACCAGTACTTTTGTGCCATTTTTCAAAAGTAAATAAGCAATGGAATATAATTGAAAATAACCCAAAAGTTCAAATAATTTTTAATGGTCCCCACGCGTATGTTTCACCAAAATACTATGTAACTCAAAACGTTCCAACATGGAATTACGCAACCGTACACGTAACTGGTTTGGCTCATATCATAAGGTCTCCTGAAGAACGTTATGAAACCATTAAAAAAATGGTCTTATTTCATGAGAATTCTGACCAAGGATGGAGGTTAGAAAGCTTAGATCATGAATATGTTGAAAAAGAAATGAAAGGATTTATTGTTGTTGAAATAAGTAATTTAAAGTTATTAGGCAAATACAAACTGAGTCAAAACAAAGACATTGAAAATATGTCTAGTGTAATATCACATTTACTTGCAAATGGTGGCTCAGATGCTGAATGTGGTTTACTTATGAAAAAGGAGCTTGAGGCTAAATTACCAAAAAATGAGAATGAAATTATTAACTAAGTTACCAATCGCTTTCTTTTTAAACTACTTTCAAAATAGCTTATTTAGAAAGGATAAGAAAATTTTCTCTTTTATTTTTTTATACGTGACAACGTTATGACTAATCTTACATTAACTTATCTTAAAAACCTAAGAACAATTGTCGACTCAGAAATTCTGACAAAAAGTCAGATCAAAAATATTACAGAGCCATTAGAATCCATAGAAGAACTAAATGATATTATCATTGCGTTGAAAGACAAAAATCCATTTAAAAAAGAAAATGGTGTTTTACTCAAACTTCAAAAAATCTTATGGAATGAACTTGATATCAATGATTTACCCTGGAAAGATCAGTTATTGTATATCATTTATATCTACTATCTATCAAATAAACTTCCTTTCATTCATGTTTTATCATTATTTAGCAAAATGAGGGCTTTTAAGCTATTTTCTGCTCATGATATTCCTTATTTTAGTTATCTTCAATTAGATGAAAAATCCTTACGCATACAATTTGATGATTGGCTTTCATTTGTAAAGGATAATGCAGAAGAACTAAGTTCTGAATTTCCTTCGCTTGAAGATTGTGTTAATACTTATAAAGAATTATTTTCAGATGAAGTTCCAGACCATTGGAATCAAATATCATCAATTATAAATTCTCTTCTTGAACGAAAGGAATTTATGAATGAACTTCTTGATTCATGTTCTGAACAAGATTTAGAAGATATAATTGACTGGATCAATTGGTCTAAAAAGAAAGAAATAACCAAACGAATAATAGCGTTCAGACTAAAAAAAGTCAAGGATTTTAATAATGGAGAATTATTAGACAAAACATTGAACTCTAATAAAATAACCAGCTTACCATTATCATATTCTGTGTTAGATGAGTCAGTACAAAAATTGCCCATGACAGCTGTAACTGATAAAATGTTTGAAAATGTACCACAGCAATATATCAGTAAATGGGCTCCAAAATTTGTATATTCAGTCTCTGAACCTGAAACAAGTCCTAATATTCAAATCCTTTTTCCCGGTGGTAAACATATTGGCCATAGTGGAATTGTTGTCAAAACCAAGAAAGGAGCTGTTTTGCTTGATTTTGGGATGTCTGTTGTCAATAACACCTTGCCAAGATGGATACCAGTTTTAGATTACATTGACGTGGTATTATTATCTCATGCCCATGGGGATCATTCTGGTGGATTACCTCTCTTAATGAAGAATAATCCTGAATTACCTATCATTGCCAAATCAGAGACTAAAAAACTAATTAATCCCCTTCTTCATAACAACAGCACTATTTTGTCAAGAAATTATCCAAAATCAGTAATAAAAAATGATCCTGTTTTAAAACACCTAATAAATAGAAAGAAAATCAATAATGCTCTAGATAATATTTATGAGATAAAACCTAAAGAGAGTATCAGTCTTTTTCCAGATTTTGAAATAAAAAGTTGGGATGCAAGCCATTTATTTGGTTCAGTTGGATATGAAATTAATATTGCTGGTAAGAGATTACTTTACACTGGTGATTTTAATGCAGATGGAACATCCATATTCCCAGGTGCTAATTTTCCAACTGATGTTGACACCTTTATCTTTGATGGAACATATTATGGAAGAGAACCTATTTCAACTTCATTTCCAACTTTAAAAACTGTCTTAAGACAATCTAAACGAGTTATTATTCCTGCTTTCTCTTTAGGACGATCACAAGAAATTTTATTTCAACTAAAGAAAATGCAAGCTCATAAAAATTGGAAAATTTATATGACTGGCATGGGTGGTAAAATAGCGACAGATCTCAACATGGTCAGTGGTATGGGTCAGCCAACAGAAATTACAGGTCTACATGTTGTACCACGTCTCGAAAGTGTCGAAGAGTTTACGGAAGGTACAATTGTTATCGCTGGACAGGGTATGTTACAGAATGGCACATCCAGAGACCTTCTAGATTTCACAGCTGGCGATGAGGAAACAGGGGTTGTTTTTTGCGGTTATCAAGCACCATATTCATTAGGCTTTGATTTAATTAACGGAAATGGGTATTTGAAATCAAAATATAAGCAAAAGCTCTTTAAAGTTAAAATGAGTGGACATACAAGTCCAGAAACGTTAAATACAATTCTTGACAATACATCTGGAAGTAAAATAGTCGTTCATGCTCCGGTTGATCGAGAGAATTTGATGTATAAAGATGATATAATTATTCCCTCTCAAAAAGAACCTTTTTTTGTTTAAAAAAATGTAATTAAAGTAGTAATCGAAATCCTTTTATTGTTGGGAATCTGTATCAGTTGAAGAATCGGTAGATTTTTCATCAGTAATATCATCAGATGTTGTGGATTCATTTGAATCCTTTTTTGATTTTTCTAATTCTTGACTTTCAGAATGAGGTTTTGATTCTTGTTGTACTTGTTTTTGATCAGTTGAATCGACTGATTCTGAAGAAATATCTTTAGATTCTTCCATTAGCTCAATATTTCTTTGAGAAACGGGTTTCAAGTTATCATTTAATGCTTTTACTTCGACATCTACCTTACTAGGGTTTGTTATTATTATTTGCGTTAATTCTTCTTCAGAGGCCACAATCGATGGAATAATTATTTGATTTAAAGGCATCTGTTGAATGTGTCTAGAGGATGTTGGTTGAATCATAGCTGAATCAATTCCTTTTTTAGAATCAAAGTATACTGATGTGTCAAAACTTCCATGCTCCATCGATTGCTGTGTTGTGCCAAGAAATATTTCTTTTTGCTGTAATGTCGTTCGCATCTTTTTCACATTACCTAAATGATCCGTATTTAAATAACTGAGTGCTGTAATTACATTTCCTGTTAGTGAAACGGCTGTTACAATAAATAGAAAAGCCGATGTCCATAAAACAGCACTAACTAGAAAATTAAAATTTAGGCTAAGAATACTTTCTAAACCTCCTGATATAGCTGCGGTTGACGAAATACTGGATCCTGTTAATATTGACCTTGCTATCGTAGCACCAGCCGTTCCAACTCCAAAAATTGCCCCAAATCCAACCAGCTTGTTGAAGCCATCCCTTATTATATCTGAAATTTTTTGAATAGTCAATAATTCACCATTATTTGACCAATGAGCCCTTTTCAAACCAGAATCTTCAATAACCCAAAGAGCTGGAATCCAAAAAGCAAGTAAAAATGGAAGAATTCCTCCTAAAACAAAGAGTGATTCAATAGAAATTGCATTAGAATAGATACTAAATATGAATATTGAAATCGTTGCAGCTAAAGAAGTAGGGAAAAAAATTGTATCTCTCCAGCGTTTTCTTAATAATTCGTGTACAACACCCATAGTTGTTTTAAAATTATAATCATTTACACTTTGCGCTTCTAAATACCAAGAACCACCAAATTGAAAGAATTGCGTTAGTTCCAGAAGATGACCTATTTTTCCTTGAAAGATCATAGTGGATTTAGGAGCTATAAAACCTCCAAAGTGTTTCCAAAATCGGAAAATAATCATCAAAAACGCTAAAACAATATTGACTATGAAGAAAATTACTACAACAGTCAAAATTTGTCTAGCAAGTTCTAATCTCAGTAGACTTTGGTAAATAATGTTTGGTCTGCTAAAAATATTTAATAATATTGCTGGAGTTGATTTACCTTGTGTTGAGCTCACTATTAGAGCTATCATTATTTGTATGTTGTTTGAATCAATGTTGAATACTAGTTTAGGAGAATTAGAATTGGTCTTTTGATTTAAAGGGGATGGAATATAAGTATATGTTACTCCAATGGTATTCTCGCTAGTTGTTGGATTGCATGAAATAGGAATTGAACTATTTATTGAAAAAGGTGAATATTGATTGGCTTGAGAACAGGTAAGGTTTGAAGTTGAAGTTTTGAATGCAAAAACATCATTTTTTGATACAAGGAAATTTAATGAAAGCCTGCCTAGTCGAATATTATTAGTCCCATCAAGAAAAACAAAATAATCTGGAAATGGTTGGTACAGTCCAGCGTTTGAGCAACTATTAGAAATATTTTCAGTCTCATATACACATACCATTTTCACTAATCCATTTCTATTTACATCTTGAAGATTTCCAACCTCTGTAACGTTTGTATTAGGCTTAATTATAGCTTGATAAGCCATTACAATAGCTTGCGTTTTTATATTTTTATATTTAAAGTTGCCAATGTTACTATAAGGACAACCTTTCTGACTTGAACAAAGGATATAGGGTTGGTTGGTAACAGAATCATTGGTCAATAATACCTGGGATCCCAGAAAATTTGAATAATGATAGTCCGAATAAAGATTTAAGTTGGAAATAAAGTAAAAATTGTCCGTAGGTGTTGTTGCCGAACAACTTCTTCCATCATAAAGTGAAACACAAAGTTCATTTATGGTATTAGTTCCAGATGATAGAATTACATTAGTAGAGTTAGTAAAAGTTTGGGGATCAAGTTGAACTTGTGCTTCAACTATTGAACTTTTATTAGTTGAGTCTTGAAGAACTAATAAATTTCCTGTTTTTGTGCGATTTTCTATATCTGAAATGAAGCTCTTAAATTTATAAAAGTTCTGATCTCTTGATAAATCATTAAGTAAATACCAAGTGCAATTTTCACTTTGATAGTGGTCACAAATCAAACCTGCTTTTGGTTTAATCCCAACATTAGGAGCATTAGCATTATATAATTGTGGATTAAAAGATTGAGCATCAAAATTGACAACGATTCCTAATAGTGTAATCCCAATTGCACCAATTATTAGGCTGTAAATGATCAAAACAATAAAAATTCGAGTCATTAAAAAACGATTTGCACGATAAAGCCTGTAAACCATAATTTCATCATTTTATAAGTTATTAATCGTAAATTATGCTAAAAGATAAATCAGTAACGATTTAAGGAGTAAAAAATATAGAAATAATATTTACCAAGAATAATTCTGTAGGATTTTATAAACAAAACTAATTTAAGGAAATTCGAAAAAGAGAGGTATTTCTTTATTTAATATTTTTATCATAAAAATCAATAGTTTCTTTCCAAGCCTTATTAGCTGAAACTCCATCTTTATATCTTTCTGGGGCAAAGGGGTTCAAGAAGCCATGGCCTACATCGCCATATACTACAACTTTGTTCCGGTTTGAATGTTCTAGTAGTTCTTTTCTAAATTCTTCCACATCCGCGAATGGGAAGAGCGTATCAATACCACCAAATATTCCAAGCACTGGATGATGCATTTTATCAACCACTTTCACTGGTGTATCCTGTGTCGTTTTTCCCTGTCCAGGAAATCCATAGTAAGCTACCGTTGCTTTTATTTCTGGATATCGTGAACTTGCTAGATACGCATGTCGTCCACCCATGCAGAAACCCATAACACCAATTTTTCCAGTGTTTACATATTTCTGCTTTTTCATATAATCTAATGTTGCTTCAAAGTCCTCAAATATTGTTTGATCTGAATAGTTAGACCGTATTGTTTCATTCCTATATGCATCCTGGCAAACACCAACGTAGCCAGATTTTGCAAGGTCATCAACTACTTTTTGCATAGCATTATCTGGACCTGGTCTGTGCATAAATACTATGACACAAGGAAATGGACCCTGTCCATTGGGTTTTTTAATATATAATGATAACGGAGGATTATCCCTTATTTTTTCAAATTCAGCCATTTTTAATATCTCACTGTTCGTTTTTTGAGTAATTAGAATTTTATATTTTTAAATATATTAACTTTTAGCTCATCTCCTCTCGTAATCGTATTATCTACTTTCAACTGGTTAATAAAGCGATTCGATCTGCTTTTGAATTGCTTTCTAAGGTAATTTCGTTGTTCTTTTTCTTTATACATCCTTAAATGAGTTTTTTTAATTCATTAATTAGACTATTAATTTGAAAATAATCCTTATTTCGGGGTTTTATTTTGGCTGTTACGAGTATTTTAATCAATTCTATTAAGATTTTCGCAATTTTAAATCCTATTTCCATTTTACCTATTTTTTTAGCTTTAAGCCAAGAACGTTCTGAACTAGAAAAACAGAAAATTGTTGGCGGTGCCGTAACCATAGCTTTTATTATTTCTATCGTTGTCATTTTAATTGGTCAATACATCTTGACATTTATTGGAATCAGTATTAATTCTTTCCGTTTTGCTGGTGGAATTTTACTTCTCCTCTCCGCTATTGATATGTTTTCTGGCCTAGCAAGAGGTAAAAAGCCTGATCCCGAGTCTGAAGATATGGGTATCCTTGAAATTGCTACTGTTCCCCTTGCTACGCCATTATTACTAGGTCCGGGTACAATTACTCTTTTACTGACTTTAACTTACCAGACACCAATTTTAGACCTATTAATTTCTACTTCAATCGCTATGGTTTTTTCAGCTATAATCCTTGCTCTTGGCGTGTATGTTAAACGAATTATTCATGACAGTGGAATTAAATTACTTGCCAGAATTATGGCTTTGCTTGTTGCTTCCGTTGCTATTGAACTCATGCATGCTTCACTCCTTGCTTGGGGTATAGCAAAGTTCTAGCATTTCTTAATATTTAATTTTTTTTATTCGAAGTTTATATTCACTTTTTTTACGATTAGTAAACTTAATCCAAGTTCTAACAATATTATGACTGGTAAATTCCAATTACCAGAAGTAATAGCCGGATTGGTTGAAACTATGATATTATTTACTTCTTGTAACTGAATTGGTAAGTTAATAATGGTAAATTCTGAAGGTAGAAAACCATATGATAATAGAATTACCAGTAATAAAGGTAGGGCAAAAAGATACAAGGAAATTATTGTTGAGCCTATTTGCATCGATTTTAGTAATTTTTTAACAATCAAACATATAGCTAAAACCACTAAATCTGTAAGGATTAAACCAAGAATTAAAGCAATAATACTTTTTATGACTATTGCAATCGTCAAAGAAAAAGGTACTGTTAAAATAAAAGTTCCTAATCCAATGGAATAAAATATCAATATAAAAATAATTTGCTGTTTAATGATAGCTAAAATTTTTCCAATAATTATTATATCTGTATTAAAACTTGCTTTAAACAAAAAAACATCAAGATTATTTTCACTAAATAACCATGGGATGAGAATTGTTACATGGAACATGGCTAAGAACTCTAATTCCCAGATAAATGCTCTTAAAAGCACAATTGCAGTGTATGAAGCTGATAAGTTTCCATTGGTTGGAAAACCAGTAAAAAACGTATATAGAACAGCGATGATAAAGAATAAGTTTATAAAAAAGGTTGGAATTAATGATCCAAAGAAAAAAATTCTTTTTGATCGTTCATATTCTAAAGAGCTTAAAGCTAAAGATTCAAGATACATTTTGAAACAATTCCTCTATAAAAAGCATTTTCGGCTTTAAAGTATTAAAACCATCGTCTTTAAGAATATGACTTGAAATAACAATTGTACAACCTTTTTTTAATAATTCTTGAAGTAATTCTTCTAATAATGCCTTACCTTCTGAATCCAAATTTTCTAAGGGTTCATCCATGAATAAAAGCTTAGGGTCATGAAATATTCCTGTTATTAATGAGATTCTTTTAAGCATTCCTTGTGAAAACCAATTTAGTGGTCTGTCAATCCACTTGGTCAGCTGAAATCTCTCACAATATTCTAACCATCTCTTATCATAAGATTGGTCCAGCCCTCTAATAATTCTCAATGTCCTGAAAAGTTTTCTGGGTGTTACATTAGGGATAGAGGGTTGAGTATCAGGCACAAATCCTAATTGATTGTTTAAACTCTGAATATTTTTGAGCAGTGTTCCAAGAATTAAGCCTTCTCCAGTTGTTGGTTTGGTTAGACCAGCTAAAATTTTTAACAAAGTCGATTTCCCTGAACCATTAGGTCCTACAAGCAAATAGATATTATTTTCAGTTAATTTGACTGTTGTTGCTTGTAGACCTAAAATACTAGTTGAATCAAGGAAATTAGAATAAATTTTGCTTAAATTTGTTACATAAAGAATGAGGTCTGAATGTTCGTTTTTAGTTTTTATTTTAATCCACCAGAGTCAAGTTTTTTGGACTTATATTTTTTACTATAATAGATTATAATAATAATTCCAGGTATAGCAAGACATAATCCTACTGCTAATATATAATTAATAAGAGGCACTGTTCCATGTAATAGTTGAAGAGATGTTCCTATCAATTTTATACTTGCGTTAAACATTGCTAATGAGCTTTGAATCGTAAATTTAGCAAAAAATAGTATTCCATATTCATTATCATAGTATCCACTATCAGATACTCTGTTGTTTTTAAATTGATAGATGGAAACGTTTCGTGTCGTTCCGAACCATTGATAGTGACTTGATTCAATAAACGTATGATTATATGTCCAAATTAAGACATTTTGGTGATATTGAATTGCTTCAATAGGAATAACAAAGGGATTATATATTTCATTTGAAGTGAAACCTAAATAAGACAGTACTCTTTGAATATAGATCGAATTAGTTAAATTTACATTCATTAGCCGACTCTGGATATTTTCATAGCCAGTTGCAGTTTCTGTTCCAGCATAATTAGCTAAAGTACTATAAACTTGAATTTTAAATATTGCTTCATTATTCGATTGAAGTCCTAAATATAAAAAAAGCATATCAACCTGAAAACCTATTGATTGTTCATTTGAAAGTGTTTCTACTACATTAATACTATAATGAAAATAATTCTTTTGTAATTGCCAATTTTGATTTTCACTTTGTTCTTTTGTAATATTGGTTTGAAAAGAGGGTAAAAGTAGTAAAAATAGTAGTAATAAAGATTGAGCTTTTTTCTTCATATTTCTTTCCTACAAGAGGAATAAATATTTATTAATAATTAATGTTTTTTGGATTATTGTAATTTACTCTAGATTGTTACATAAAAGTAAAACCATAACTAAATACGAATAATAACAAAGATATTAATAATAGAATTGCCCGAACAATAGGAGTAAACAATCTAGTCATATAGAAATTTGAGCTCCATATATATTCCTTTATCAACCTAAAATCTGAATCATAATATAATGAAAGAAAAGCTGTTAAAAATATCAAGAAACCAATCATTAATGCTATGCAGATCTCAGCTAAAATTGCAAATATCTCATTCAATTCTAAGTTTCCATATTTAGGGCCGGCTGTATCAAAAATTTTAAAGATCATTCCTAATGTTGCAAATGCAGCCATTAAGAAAAAGAACGTTTCAGGTGACTCTAAAGTCATTCTTTCTCGAGTTTTTTTAATAATTGATGTTAAATTTCTATTTAGATCATCGGTTATATTTTTCGCCATTTTCAAAACCTCCTCTTAAATTATAAAATTAGGTAATCCAAGCTCTACAAATACACCTGAAATTAATACACCGAGAACCACAATTGCATAGATGATAGAGGAGACTCGCATTATATTAGAGTCATCTTTCGTTACCAATAACAAAAGTGCATAAAATGCTGCAAAGAATGCTATAATAAAGCATAGTGCATAGAGATCACCATAAATATTAATGGTAATTTTGACTCCGGGGGTTAGAATCGAATAAATCACTGTGAAAATGATTGCTAAAAGCAAACTTCCAACTACACCGATTGTTAACACGCTAGACAAATTCACAACATCGTGATTTGGTTCATAATCATAATCTGCCATATTTTAAAACCTCATAGATTTAAATTTTTGAATTTAAATCAAGTCACGATTAATTTGAAATTTGCTTAAAAATTTTTAGGTGGCTTAGATTGGCTGTGTTTTATATTCACTTGAGCCGACAAAAATCAGCAAAAATACTGCCGACAAAATATAAAGAATAGATAAAATAGCTTAAGAATGTCGTATTTAACTAATTCTGGTACTAATCTCAAGGAAAACGATGCAACCTTTAAAAATATTTTGTCTTTTGAAATGAAAGAAGGGTATTTAGCTTGGTTTCCTCCAATCATCCGACAATTATATCAAAAAGATGAATCACTCTCTCAAAAGTTTGACAAAGTAATAGAACTTCTTCATGAAACATTAGAAGACATTTCACTTGATGTTGATAAAGGAAATTGCCCAACATGTAGTATTGACGAAAATATTAAACCATTATCTGTATATTATACTAGAATAAATAATATAATGACCACTGGATCGGTTGTCCTGCCAATAAAGCTACGTTATTATCATTGTAAACATTGTTCATTCAT
>DAHXPE010000097.1 GCA_027364495.1 Candidatus Heimdallarchaeota archaeon
TTAGCGACATTTTCTGTTCATTATAAAATATCTCCTTTTTGAATTTTTTATCAAAAAAAATTCCTGCTTTTATTTTCTCATCTTTCTTATGATCTACATGAATTGTTTTATTTGAAAATTTTTGAATCAATTGCTCATATGATTTATTAAAATCTGTTGTTTCAGTACGATTATTCCAAATAAGAATGATATTGTCTTTATTAAAATCTTTTAGGATTCTTTTGAATTCAATTTTAGTTTGTTCAATATTGAACCAATGATATGCTTGTCCCGCAGTAATTAAATCAATGGAATGATCCGGTAGATTTGTATTTTCCGAGGAGCCATTAATACTTTGAAAATTATTATATTTTTTGAGAAAAATTTCTCCAGCTTCTCTCATTTCTTGATTAGGCTCTACACCATAGACTTTATTTCCATTAGCTAAAAAAATTTTTGTTAATAATCCGGTACCTGACCCTATATCAGCTAGTATTGAATTTTTATCCAGAAGTTTTTCTTTTGTTAAAAATTCAATAATTTCAAGTGGATAGGAAGGTCTATATTTTTCATAATCTTCTACACGATCTGAAAAACGTTTTTTGGAATCCAATTGATCCGTATTTTTTGTCAATGTTCTTGCTACCGTTAATTGTTAAAATAATAAAATTATAAAAATCTATACTAGTAAAAATTAAGCTTAAGAATAATTAATTGAAAACTCTTTATTAAAAGTAATTTTAGATGAGGTCATTAAAAGAGAATGATAATTAACTAATTTAATTAAAGACTTTACAAAAAATCGAATTAATCATCATCTCTTGAAGCATCAATTTATAATTAATCTAAATTACCGTAAAATACTTCTGTCTCATATTCTAAAATAATAAATCCATTTTTTTCATGTTTATGAAATAATTTACTAAGTTCATCATAAAATTGTTCATATTTAAAATCATTTTTCTTTATCATATAAGAAGCTGATTGTAATCGTCCTAACAAAGCTTCAAACGATAAAATTTGGTTATTAGGAAAAATTTTCTTTTTGAATTCTTTATTAAAGAAGATATTTTTTGCTTTATTCTTATCCTGGGTTTGTGAAACTTGATTATAATCTTTTGAGTATTTTTTAATTAATTCTTCTAATTCTTTATTAAACGGTTTGATTTCTGTTCTGGTATTCCAGATTAAAATTATATTATCTTTATTTCTATCCTTTAATATTCTCTTAAATTCTTTAGCTGTTTCCTCGACATTAAACCAATGATATGCTTGTCCCGCAGTAATTAAATCAATGGAATGATCCGGTAGATTTGTATTTTCTGAGGAACCAATAATACTTTGAAAGTTATCAAATTCTTTTAGGAAATTTTCACCAGCAATACGCATTTCAGTATTTGGTTCAATGCCATAAACTTTATTACCATGATCCAAAAACAACTTAGTTAGAATACCTGTTCCTGATCCAACATCGGCTATAATAGATTTTCCTTGTAAAATATTTAAATCTTCTAAATAATTAATAATTTCTTCAGGATAGGATGGTCTGTATTTTACATAATCATCTACTCGATCTGAAAAACGTTTTTTTGAATCTGATTGGGTTTCTGTATTAGTCATAAGTTGTTTCCTCAATAACAGAATTTTTTGCTAAGGTTTATTAAAAATTTGTATCCTCCATTCACTAACTATTAATTTTTTTAAAAGAAGTTATTTTCATAAAAAATCCTTATTACTTAGTCAAGGAATAATCATTTAATCGTTTGGATCATTTTGAGTAGCGTAATAGAAAAATTTCAAGAGGGGTTAATGTTCTTTAATGATGGACAATTAAATGAAGCACTCGCTATTTTCACATCCTTAACTAATGAAGAATTTGAAGATAAACTTTTTAAAATCATGGCATATAAATCCATAGCTAATATTTACACCTTAAAAAATGATTATGAACGAGCTATTAACTACAGCAAATTAGCTTTTGAATTCTACGAGACTGAAGGAAATTATGATGAAAAAATTAATTCGATTTTAAGTATAGGCAATCTCTATGCTGATAAAGGTGATTTAGACAAAACAGTTGAATATTATTCAAAGGCAATTCAAATTTATGATGAAAACAAAAATTTAGATCAGATTGAAAAAGCAATTACAATTCAAGATTTAGCAGCTATCTGTCTTGAAAAAGGAAACAATACCGAACTCACGAAAACCTATTTTGATAAAGCTTTAACGATTTATGATAAGTACGCTAGTATATCTGTCAAAATCAAAGCTCTAATTGATATAGGAACCTTCTTTTTAGATAAAAATGATATCAATAACACATTAAAATACTTTGAAGATGCTATTGCACTTCATGACAGTGTTCCAAAACAAAAAGGCTTGATTCTCATAGATCTTGGAAAATCACTTATCAGTCACAACGAACATGATCGTGGAATGGAGTATTTCGAACGTGGATTTAAATTATTCGAAAATATTTCAACTGAAGGTTTGGCTGAGCAAATAGTTTCCGTAGGATTGTATCTTGAAAGTATCAGAGAATTAGATTATGCAATTGATTTCTTGAATCGAGGATTAGAAATTTATACTAAAATTGATAATACCAAAGGGATAATATCAGTTTTTATTAGCTTAGGAGAATTATATTCTAAATTAGGCCAAATTGAACATTCAATAAATTATTATGAAGAAGCTCTTAAATATTTCGGACAAATGTTTGAAGAGTCCGAAAAGGCTACTATTTTAATGGGTTTAGGAAATGTTTTGAGTAATAAAGGACAAATAGAAAAAGCAATTGAA
Organism: Candidatus Heimdallarchaeota archaeon; assembly: GCA_027364495.1. The sequence goes on from DAHXPE010000097.1 coordinate 2,782, forward strand.
TATTTTGAACAATCCTTAAAGATTTTCACTCAAGTCAATGATTCTATTAATAAGGCTAAAGTTCTGCAATTAATGGGAAGAGCTTATAACAGAAAAAATGATTTAGAAAAAGCAATTTATTATTATGATCGTAGTTACGACATCTTTATGAAAGATGAATTCAATATTTCTCGTGATAAAGCGACATGTATTAATGAATTAGGTGGTGTTTACTTAAAATTAAAAAATTACCCTAAAGCGTTTCAGTATTTTACAGATGCACTTAAGATTTTTGATAAAGGACAAGATCCCTTATCAAAGGCAGAACCATTAGTCTATATAGGTTTAATTCATTATCAAAAGAAAGATCTGGAAAAGGCGAAAGAATATTTTTCTAAAGGATTTGAATTATTAGCTTCTCGTCAGGACCCCTTTGAAATTTCAAACATGTTTGAAGAATTCTATCAAATAGACAAAAAATTAGCATTTGAACATGCTGTAAATAGTCCTTTTGGCCTTTTATGGGTATTCACGAAATATAATGAACTAATTGAATCAAATCAGCCTATTTCAGCAGAATTTTGGCGAATTTTGAAACGTGCAACACAAAACTGGTGGAAAGAAATATTTGATAATAAGGATTCGATTTTCAATAGCATCTATGGCGAGAAAATAGCTATAAGTCGTAGATTCAGAGAAAGTATAAATTCTTCGTCTAGACAAAAGGAAAAGGAACTATCCCAATTTGAAAATAATTGGCTTTTAAAACAACTCATTAAAGCAACACAAGAACCACTCACGAATGATTCGATAGTTAATATGCTTTTGGGAGCTAATGATTTAACTACTCCTGAAGGGGAGGATTTAAGTATCCTCCGTGATGTCCAAGCTAGTCTTGAGCCAAATTGGTTTGTAGAATTACCCTTAAAACTTCATCATGCTGATAAGTATTTAAAAATTCGATTGAATAATAGAATAAAAAGATTTGGGAGATTAATTGGATATCCTCTGCTAAATAAGAGTGGAGGTTCAATACGAACTATTAGAATTACATTCGAGACACAATGGCTTCAAAAATATGTTATAGATCACATTTTTGTACCAAATTCACAATATGAATATGAGTCATTTGAAATCAATCCAGCAAATACTTTGCTCACAGATGTCTACATAATGGATTTAGGAGAAAATATTCAAAAGTTTTCTCAATTAGAATTAACCTATCGAATAGAATTAGAATTAGATTCCAAAGATGATCAAGGAAATATTATTTCTGTTAAAACAACAAACAAACGATTGACAATTCCAATTTATCGAAAAAATAATTTTGAGAGATTTCAAAAATTTATGGCTAATAACAATGCTGCTTTAGCAGTGTTCATAGCTCTATTTGCAGTTTTCTTTGATTTTGTTGATTTACTTGCAAATTTCTGGGATTACCCAACTATTTTTACTAGTTGGTATAATAATCCAAATTCTTTTATAGTCTATTTAGGTCAATGGTTGCCAATTACGGCTTTATTTTTTGGATCATTAGTAGTAATTACTATTATTCCCGTTTATCTGTGGGGACGCCGAAAAAAGAATACAAAGTTATTACAAGAAAAGATCAATTAAATGGCTGAATAATTTTATCTATTTTTTGCACTTATAAGATTAGTAAAACCAAAAGTTTCAACTTTTATATCATCAAACTGTTCAGATAGAAATGAAATTATTTGCTCGAGTGCAAGAGGCTCTTTCAAGTCCCATGCTTGAGATATCTGTGAATATTGCATTATTTGAGCGAACAAACCCCAGTTTTCTATCATTGGATTTGATAAATCTTTTTTCAATTCACTAAAATATAAAACTGCTCCTGTTTTTAAAACCCTTCTTAATTCTTTTAAGAAATCTGCTATTTTGTCCAACGAGAAATGTGCAAATAAATTAATTGATATAAACAAGTCCCCAATATTATCTTTTAGAACCAAAGATGTGGAGTCAACTTTTATTAATTGAATTGAACTATCGTTAAGATCTATGTTTTGACCTTTATTACTAAATATAAGAAAAAATTTTTCTTTTAGATCCAATCCGACATGCTGTGACATGTCACTTCTAGCACAAATAGTAATAATATCAATAAAAGAATCTACTGAATTAAAGACACCTATAATTGATTTATCATGTAAATCTGATTCATGATTTTTAACTATATTTGCAAATTTCATTCTCCATGAAGATTGGACAACTCCAAAGGATTTGAACATATTATAACGAGCAAATTTACCTAGTTCAATCGCTCCAGCCTCAGTTATTTTAACCAGTGTTTCTCTTCCCTCTTTTTTATCTTCTAAAAGCTTTCTAGTTATCATTTGTTTAACTTTTCGATAAAATGTAGAAAAATCTTTTGCTTCACGCGGAAAATCTTTTATTATTGAATCCATTAAACGTTTTATAGGAATGAAATTAAATGTTCTATATAATATTTCGAGTTCAATCCAGCTTAAGTCATATCCACTGAATGGCTCAAACCAGGCTTTCAAAAATCCATCTATTGGGAATCCTTCTGGCATAAAAAAATAATTATTCTTTTCCATTGATTTTTTTAATTCTTTAAATTTTTCTAAGAGTATATCAGAAGGCATATCTAAACTTTTTCCAAGAACTAAGTATAATTTCATAAGAGGTATTTTTGCATATAAATATTTGTATCATATACAAGTGTGTATTGCCGATTCCGCAACCATAAAAAAGAAAAAATCAAAGAGTCACTCAATAACTTAATTTGAAGGACATAAAATAATTTAATTTCTTTATGTGATCATTCATGCCAATTAGTTCTAATTTTAAAACCGCTTATCGTGGTATTTTTAGACGTAAAATAAAAAATCTAAGTGCTGTATTAGCTATATTCTTAGGTGTTACCCTATTAATTGGAGTTCAAATAACATCTGCTACTTTAAGTCAGAGTTTTCTTACTTCGTTAACGTTAACACAAGGCGAAGTAGATATATCATTCTCAAGTGGAACAACGGGAGGTTATCTAAATTCTACTGATTATTTCTTGGTGGAAAACCTAACCCCAAGTGCTGTAGGTATCATGCCTATTTTACTAACCAGCGAACCAGTACTGTATAAGGCACAACTACAGAATTCAGTGGATATCGCAGGTATTCAATTAAATTATAGTAGGTCCTTTGGAACCTTCTATGATTTGCATGGAAATGCCATGAATCTGACAAACGTTATGCCTACTAATAATTCGGTAATCATTTCCAAGGCTTTGGCTCAAAATCTAGGAATAGATATTAAAAATTTTAAACCAGGGTTGCAAGTGCTCACTCAATTTCCAAAAACAGAATTAACTGGCTATTTAAACATGACGAGTCGAGAACCAGTTTTAATTTCTAATATAACTCAGATGAAGACATATTTGACTGTAACTGGAATTTACGATTCTCGTCCAGGAATCGGGTCCCAAACAATATCTTCTGCTGGAAGAATTATAATTCAAATGAAGGCACTTCAAAATATTGTAAAATACACAAATCCTCAAATGAATCCAGTTAATTTTTTTAATACCTCTAATTACCAATATATAACAAATCCCATAAATAAAACAGACATAACTCCGATAATACCATTAACCTTTTCATACAATGATACAAATGTAATAAGTGCCTACTATGTAGCTTTCAAAACAGATCATTTCACGACAGGAGAATGGACAAAAGCTCAACTACAAGCAAAGTTAGATTATGCACAAAAGTATAATCCTAAAGTTGTAGCTACCTATCCAAATGGAACCGTTGTTCTTAATGCAGACAAAACGCCAAAAGTGGTAAGTTATTTTTCAATAACTTCTGCGCGACTTCAATTTTATCAAATTATTGATTTAATTTCAAATTTGTTAAATACTTTCTTAAACATATTAGGCATTTTAATTATTACCACTGGACTTTTATTAATTACCAATATTCAACTGATGTCTGTTGAGGACCGTGAATTTCAGACTGGGGTTTTAAGAGCAGTTGGTGACAACAAGAAAGGTATAATCTATAAATATTTGCTTGAAACAGTTGCACAAGGATTAGTTGGGGGTTTTCTTGGCCTATTTGGAGGTCTAGTTTTCGGATGGTCAATAGCTTACTATTTAGCTAGTTTATTTGATACTGGCGCTGGTTCTGTTAATCCTGTTGTTCCTCCTGATTTAGTAATCCTATCCTTACTAATTGGAGTCATCATTGCCGTTCTAACTGGTATTTTTCCAGCAATTCGGGCATCCAATGTAAATATTGTCGAAGCTCTTCGTGGTATTAAGACATCTTTTTCAGAAAAATCAAGCCGTAATTTCCTTATTTTAGGAATAATAATAACTTTAATTGGTTTAAGAGTGGTTTTAGAAAACGGTTTCTTTAATACAAGTTATCATTATATTTGGACAACTGCGGGCTGGGATACTATTCAAGAACAACAAAATATAATTCTTGGATTAGGATTATTAGCATCTGGTATTGGTATAATACTGACAAAATTTATTGATCGTGTTAAAGCTCTTAATTTAACTGCTTTTGTTTTATGGTTAGTTCCAATTTATAGTTACCTTGTAAGTTTAAAATGGGCTAGTTTAACTGGGTCTGGAAACACAAGTGAATTTCTCCTTATAACTATTATAGAATTAATAATCGGTTCAGTACTTATTATAGGTCTTGACTTGGGCCCAATCATGGATAGCATAAGAAATGTCTTAATTAAGTTTAATTTCTCCAAAGGTGTGGCCCAAGTAGCTCCGAATTTAATAAAATCTCATAAAACCAGGAGCACACTCACTTTTGCGATTTTTGCCGTGATTTTAACACTGAATGTTTTAATAGCAACCATGGTGGCGACACAGACAAATTCAACAGTCGGTAAAGCAAATTCTGATTCACGCGGAGTCGGCATTTCTGTTTCACTATCTCAACCAGAGGATCCCTCTTATAATTATGCTTCACTTATTAAATCATTAGATCCGAGTACAATTACTGATGTTATACCGTTCAGGACTTGTTCGTCATGTATGCCAAATAATCAGCCTCTACTAATAGCGACAAAGAATCCGAATAGTAAGAGTTTTGATCCATTGAAAGATCTTCTTCCCTTACAAATGGTCGAGGTCTCTAAGGATCAAATTCTTGGAAATATAACTGGATCAACGCAACAAATACTTTCTCAAAAATGGAGATATGATTTCTATCTTTCTGCAAGTACTGGAGAAAATGGTTTCCCAGCTGGGGTCAGAGAAAAATACAAACCTAATATGGACGATAGCCAATTAAATCAACTTTCAAAAGATGGTTGGTTGGACTTGTTTAATACGACTTATAAGATGAATGCTTATAATCTTACTTCATTTTTAAGCGGTGGTTTTGGCTCCTTTGGTTCTACCTTGAGCCCAAATTTACTTCTACGAGATGCAAACGGAACACCTATTGAAAACCCAATTGTATTTACAGATTCTTTTATTTTACCAGTTGGATCAGAAATATGGATTCCAATGAATGGAACTGGTTATGCAACAAATTATCAAAGATTTACCATTGGAGGAAGTTTAGACTCTCAAAGAGCTGGAGGTTTTCCTTTTTCACCTCAAAGTTTTGGAAATGGATTTAATAATGTTCATGTTGAAGGAGATATTTTGATGCCTACTCAATGGACAAAATATACTTCCTATTTTGGAAACGCCACCACACCTGGTGTTTCTCCTAGAAATCCTCATGCTTATGATAAATATTTAGTAAAAACTTCTTTATCTATTGATGATCCAAAAATGAAGGTGATTGCATCCGAAATTGAAGCATACACCAATACTAACAATCAAGGTTATAGAAAATTGATTGGCAGTAATCTAATATATGCAACTGCAACAACCGTTTATTCAGTTATTAAGCAAAATCTCCAAGCAGCTAATCAAATTGTGTCTTTCTTGCAAATTTATGTTTCATTCGGTTTAGTTATTGGAGCGTTAGGTATGGCCATTATTGCTGTTCGTAATGTTGCTGAAAGAAAAAGAGAAATCGGTATGATGAGAGCAATTGGTTTTCCTCGAGGTCAAGTGATGTTCGCTGTATTACTAGAATTATTCGTTTTAGGTATAATAGGCCTAATCATAGGAATCGTAAATGGTCTACTAGTCGGTTATGGGCTTTCTAAATTAAGTGGCAATACAATCATCGTTCCATGGGATACCATTACTATATATCTTGGATTTATAACGTTAGTTGCTGTCATAGCCGGTGTTTTACCTGGTTGGTTTGCTGCAAGGATTCCTGCTTCAGAAGCTCTCCGTTATGTTGGTTAGAAGGTCTCAAATATGGAAACAGTTATTACTAATGATACAATTTTGAAAATAACAGAAGTACACAAAAAATACAATGAAGGAAGATCGAATGAAGTCCATGCGCTTCGTGGCATCAACCTTGAAGTGAAACGTGGTGCAATGATAGCCATTATGGGTCCTTCTGGATGTGGAAAAACAACTTTATTGAACATGATCGGACATCTCGACCGACACACTTCCGGTGATATTTTCATTAATGAAATAGATACCGATAAGCTTTCAGATAGTGAAATGACTGCCTTCAGACGTGACAATATTGGATATATTTTTCAATTGTTCAATCTTTTCCCTTTTCTAAATGCTGTTGAAAACGTAGAAACGCCTCTCCTTTTAAAAGGGTATAAATCTGGTGTTGCCAGACAAGAAGCTAAAATGCTTCTCAGAGACCTGGGAATGGGTGATCGAATTTATCACTATCCATCAGAATTATCTGGTGGTCAGCAACAAAGGGTGGCAATAGCTCGAGCTTTAATTAATCAGCCAGCTATTATTTTAGGAGATGAACCGACTGGAGATCTAGACTCCACAACAAGCACTGATATTATGAAACTATTTAGAAGAATCAATAAAATTCAAAATCAGACTTTAATTCTTGTAACTCATAATCGTTGGGTCGCAGAACAGTGTGATTCTATTGTTCATATTTCAGATGGTTTAATAGATCATGTTGAATATTTACAACCAAAATCGGAGGTTTCTTCATGACCACTATTTATGCTTCAGGTATTATTGAAAAAAGTTTCAGAACCATTAATCGAGAATTTGGAAAGCAAACTGAGAAAAAATTAAGATCGATTATTAATGCAAATAAAAAGCATAGCCAATTTCAAGAACTAAATACTTTTTTAGTTTTAATGAGTCAAACGGAACATCCAGTGACCAAAGATGCTATTGATGATGTCGAAAAGTTATCTTTCTTTAAAATGTTCCAGCACTACAATGAAATCAATATTGAAAAATATTTGAAAAAAAGGTTGAAAAAAGATAAAGAACTGAAAGAAACCTCTGAAATCGTTATAGATTTTCTGCAAGAAATAAATGGTTCTTATAGAAAAACTTTTAGTGAAAAAATTACTAAATTAAATCGTGATCTCCCTGAAATGCTCAATGAGATTTCAATTCGCACATTCATGAGCTTATGGGATCTTGATAAAGAAAACAAGTTTAGATTCTATTTTAATGGATTTGATAATCCAGATAAAATGCTATTTGAATTTGACCAATGTTTTTTCCATAAATGCTAAAAAGAAATTCAAAATAATGAATTCATCAAAGTGTTTAAGTAAATCGAAATTAGACTGAAAATTTTTTTTGTCAAATTCACTGATTTGTTACAAGTACTCAAACAATTAGAATCTATTTTGCCTCATTCAATGCTTCGAGCTAGAAATAAAAATCTTCAAACAAAGGGAAATTTGTTTTTTAGAATTATAACTGCTAAACTAAGTGCACTTCAGGAATTAGACAATTTAATGTTTCGTATATTAAATCTATACGAAGCAGCTAAAATAATCCTCCAACCCTTAAATCTTGTATCGGTTAATTTTATTGAATTAAACTCTATTTTGGATTTAATTGAATCCGATGTCACTAAAGGAAAAGAAATGCTTTTTAGCATTGGAGAAAAAATTACCAATTGTCAAAAGTTACTACGTGAATATTCAGAAAATAATTCTTTATCAGAAAACAAACAACTAGATACAAACGATTATATTTCTAAAATGAAAAGTTTATCAGATCTTAGTATCGATTTATTTATTGAGACTGAAATCTTAAAAATTTGGGGAGATTTTTTTGGTCAGGATGTCCCAAATTTCAATTTTAATACTGACATTTTCTCATTAAAGGATGAATTACAACTTAAATCATCTGAAAATGCTATCATAACCGTTGATGGCTTATTTAAGAATTATAATTTAGGAACAACAACAGTTTATGCTCTACGAGGTATTAATCTAGAAATTTTCACTGGAGAATTTGTAATTATTTACGGTTCTTCTGGAAGTGGTAAAACAACTTTACTTAATTGCATGGCAGGTCTTGACACACCAGATAGAGGAATTGTTTTATTTAAAGGTGAAAATATTCATAAAATAGATGATTCCAAGAAATCCAAACTAAGACTAAATGAAATGGGATTTATATTTCAAAATTATGCGTTATTGCCTCATTATAATGCAAAAGAAAATGTTACTTTACCGGCTGATCTAGCGGGGGTTTCATCAAAACTTAAAGAAAGGATAAACGATCTCTTAAAAGGTGTTGAAATTACTTCACAGGAAAAACAATTCCCAGCACAGCTTTCAGGTGGTCAAATGCAGAGAGTTTCAATAGCAAGAGCTTTAACCAATCAGCCTGCTATAATTTTTGCCGATGAACCGACAGGCGATTTAGATTCTGTCACTGGAACAAAAGTTATGGACCTATTAGAACATTTTCACAATGAAACAGGAACAACGATTGTTGTTATCACCCATGATGAATCTCTTCTTAGATATGCAACAAGAGTAATTACCATCAAAGATGGACTCATCATTGATGACAAACAAATAAAAAAATGAATTAATTTGAATTTTCTTTATTTTTTATATACTCTTTAATACGCTTGTCCTGCATCTTCTATCTTCAAATAGGGATCTTCCAATTCTTCTATCTTATCATCATCTATTGTATAATCTTCTATTAATGCTTTTATTATTTCTTCTTTATATTTTGACCATTTCTGACATTCTTTAAAAAGGTTATAAAATTTATGGTGAAATTTTACCAAGTTCTGAGGATACTATCAAGGAATTTAAAATTAAACTTTATTATAGAGAGGGTGATGACCATTTTGTTTTTTTGAAGATAATTCCTTTGATTTTTAAAGAAAAAGTCTTTAGAAGAAGATAATAAATATTTAACAATATTTTTTGATTTTAATTCAGATATAATTTTTAGAATTCGATCTATCGAACTTCTGTCAACTTCTACTATTCGAAAAATCAATTCCTTACTAATTAAGGCAGATCCAATCTCTTCAGTTTCAAATCCTTAGACTGTTTAATAAAAGATGGACAGATTCTTGATGATAAAAAGAATTAGTTTGAAAAATAAGGTATAAATTAAAAAGATATAATTTATATTTATTCGTTTTAAGTTTTTCTCTCTACCCTTGCAGCTTTTACTGCTGCTTGAGTTTGTGTTGGCTCAGGTGTTATAACTCCAGGTAATCCAGAACCTCCAAGTAAAATATTTGTTGGATAATAAGGTACTCCTAATAGCATATTTGTAGCAGCAGGATCTGAACGGGTGGCCATAATTTCAGCAAGTCTACTTCTTAAGGCAGTTTGAGTGTCTAAACCTAAACCATTTAACTGAATTATTCTTCTTAAAGTTTCATCTTCAGGTTCGATTCGGGTCACTCTACTCATGATTAAATTAATACCAATCTCATCAAGATTCTGTTTCAATATTGCATTAGCTGCATCTGTAATTTTATGCAAATTAGCATAAATATCACGAATTGAAATACTGGTCAATGACTGTGAAATACTCTGATCAATTAAAGGGGACATATAGTTTGCTAAATCATTTGAAGTATAAGTATAACCATTAAGTTGGACTGCTTGAATTAATTTAGCTATATCCGATATCTGAAAATAATAGGCAACCTGATATTGAAGAGGTATTAATTCAGATGATAACGAAATACCTACACTTTTTGCTTCAAATCTTGTGGTACTTGCAAAAATTACTTCAGCAACCCACGGGACATTACCACCGTAACCAAGCCTAGAAAAAACATTTGAAATATTTGAATTAGGGGTATTTAACTGATAGGTTCCCGCATCATAAGCTCCAGTAATTTGACCTTGAACACGTGCAACAGCTTTCTGGTTAGATTCAACTATCAAGGTTGAACGATTTTTAATATCAACATTATGATCACGCCAAAGCATTACACCAGGAGTTAAGGCATCCCTGCCATCCTCCATTAAAGTTCTAACAACTGCTCTAAACATTTTAGTACATCCGATATATTTTTTTTATACAAAAATTAATAATTTTCTGAAAATAAAATTATTAATAGTATCATAACAATTTTGCTGAAATAAGCATTACCAATATTTATAAGTCATATTACTTGTATCGAATATCTTTTGTCGATCTGAAAATATGTTTCTTAATTCATTGGTTTTTTCTTTTATTATTGAAGTATCAGCATCAGATTTAGCTTGTGAATCAATTTCATTTGCTATGCCTAATAATTTTACGTTAAGCTCTAGAATTCGATCTATTGCCTTAGTATCAACTTTAGCGATTCTAAAAATTAATTCTTTACTAATTGATGCAGATCCAATCTCTTCAGTAGCAATTCTTAGATTGCTTAAGACTGATTCAAATGTTTTGATTCTTGCATCAAACATATCATTATTGGCAATTTCATTTTCTTTCAAAGCTAAATATTCTTGAGCTTGAATTAATACAGATTTAATGGATTTACGTATAGTAATATCATCGTTTTGTATTTTAAGCAAATATTTAGGAGTCAATTTTGCTTGAGCCATAAAGAATCTCCATGGAAAAAAATCAATTAGTCTGTTCTACTTTAGTTTTTTTGAAGAATCAATTATTTAATCATTTTAACATTAAAACAAGTTATAGTTTTTTTTTTTCACATTAGTCTTTAAAAACTTTCTATAACGGAAAAAAAGAACTTATTTTGGAATAAAAGAAGAATTGATTTTAGATTTTTTAATAAAAGAAAATTTAACTAGTTCTTGTGTTTACAAATTAATGAAAATTTAAAAATTTTGAATTTAAAAATGCTTTTTTCCAAAAAATCTTACCTTTTTCTCTTTATTTTTTTAAAATAACTTAAGAATATTTACTAATTTTCATTTAAAATGTTTTAAAGGCTTTTATGTAAAAAAAATTTAAAAAATCAACATGTCCACTAAAATAAATTAACAAATAAAGGAATATTAAGGCAAATTAATAGGGTAATAGATATCTATTTAAAGACTCATGACCACTAATTAGTTATGGTTCATCTCGTTAAAAAGACAATCAAAGGAAAAGTTTATCTTTATTTAGAAGAGAGGGCCTGGATAGATGGAAAATCAAAAAGAATTTCTTCAATTTACCTTGGACCAGAAGATAAAATCCATAAATTAAATATTGATGCGATTCCAAAAGATTTTGAATATGAAAGTCTGGATTTTGGTCTATCTATGGCATTATATAAGATTGCTAAGGAAATTGATTTAGTTCCTATCATTGATTCCGTCATTGGTAAAAAAAGAGAACAAAACCTTTCAAGAGGCGAATATATTTTACTAGCTATTCTCCAAGGCTGTTGTCAACCTGGCAGTAAATCACAAATGTCTTCTTGGTTTATGCACGATTATATCTCTACATTATTTAAAATAGAACCAGAAATTTTAAATCCACAAACGTATTGGAATCAATTTCAATCCTTTGAGGAGAAAAATATTGAAATTATAGAGGAAAAATTAATAAAGAAAGTCATTGAAGTTTACAATTTAGATTTGAATACGTTACTATTCGATCCAACGAATTTTTTTACCTTTCAGAGCTTTCATAGTCAAGAAAACCTTACTCAGTTTGGTCATTCCAAGGAAAGAAGAGATAATTTAAGAATTATTAATGTTTCAATTCTATCTACACTAGAAGATGGAATTCCACTATTTCACTTAACTTATAAAGGCAATACTCAAGATGCAAAGCACTTTAAAGGTGTTCTAAATAAAATTCATACACGTTTTGATCAATATGAGCAAAATTTAACGTCTCTTATTTTAATTTTTGACAAAGGAAATCACTCACCAGAGGCTTTCAAAGAAATTAATTCCCTACAATTGCCTTTCATAGCTTCATTGAAAAATTCTACGCAAAAGGATTTGTTAACTATACCAGAAAATAGATCTATTCCGATAAATTTACCTCATAATAATAAGAAAATATCTTATTATGCATTAGAAAGGGTGGTTTATGAAAAAAATAGGACTTTATATGTTACTATAGATCCTAAGAAGCAAACTAAAGCAAAAATTCTTTTTGAAAAAACTTTTGACAAGAAAAAAGCTAATATAGATGAATTCATAAAAACAAAGTTAAATAACAAAAAATGGCGTTCTCAAGAAAACTCCGAAAGGAAAATTAGAAGTCTAATAGGAAAATTTCCTTTTAAAGATATTATAAAGTATACCATAACTGGAGATTTTGCTAAATTACGAGTCACAATTTTCATTGATGATGAAGTTAAAAATGGATACATTTCCTCATTTGGAAGATCTATTATATTTACAAATTTGTCTAATTGGGATCCAGTCACGGTGATCCAGGCATTTCGTGATAAATATATTATCGAAGATATCTTTAAACGCCTGAAGAATCCACATTATTTATCAATTCGTCCAATGTATCACTGGTCAACTACCTGCACTCGAGCACATGTATTCAGCTGCTTTTTAGGGATGCTTTTATTATCTCTTCTACGCAAAAAGCTAAAACAAAGTAATATTTCAACCTCTTATGATGAGTTAATTGAAATTTTATCGACAATTAAAGTAACAAAAGTTATTTCCAGTTCTACTGACCAATCAATTATAAAATTAAACAAATTAAGCCAAAAGCAAAATGAATTTTTCGATTCTCTCAATTTAAACTCTTTTTTATCGCGATAAATCTTTTCTTTCCACTAACAAATTTTTTAAAGTCTTATAATTTAACTTTATTTGAAAAATGAAGATCATTTTTCAATTTTCAACAAATTAATTTGTAAGGTTAAGAGTTAAAAATTAATTTTCAAAAAATAGAAATTTTTAGTTATTGTTATTTTTGTTCTAAAATTTATTCTAGTTTATGTTTCTTAGTAAATTTCTTAATTAACGGCAATGAAATTATTGCTATTGCGACTATAACTACTTCAAAACCAGGTGATGAGCCATTTTTCTTTCCATAGTAACCCAAAGTAAAAAGCGGTGTAGCATCATAAGATTCATATTTTGTAATAGTTGGACTCCAAGGTAATGAACCAAATGAGTTTACTAGCAATGAACCAAAGGAAATTATCTGAACCGGTATTTTTACCAAAGAAATAGCTATTGTTCCATTTGTATTACCATTAAGCCTTGGAATCTCTATTTCAAGGTATGAAGGATTTGATTGAGTTAATATTAACTGGCTTCTTAGTGATTCACTCTTTGAATTAATTTCTATATTTTGGAAGTGAGTATTAAGATCAGAAAATAAACCACCAATTGCAAAAATGGTCAAAGTCAAATTTCCTATATTTAATTGACTTCCTGAGTCAGAGACAGTCAAATTATATAGCGAATTAGTGTCTGTCATCAAAGGTACATAATAATAAACCATATTATTAGTTACGTAATTAAGATTAGCCGTATTAAATGATCTTGATGCACTTATGGCATTGGTATCAAGATATTCAATCCCATTTGTTATCAGACCAGAGGTTTGAATTCGAGTTATCACGGTCAATTTTGTTGTATAAGATGGAGAACCAGTACTATTATTGTTATAAAAAGCATTGGTGGGATGAATAAGTATTATTGGATCCTGGATTTCTGAAAGTTTCATATTAGTATAAATATTAGTATTATTAGCTTGATCTTCAAGACCTGTATAATAATTTCCCAATTCTTGGTTGCTATATATATTGGGAATTAATTCATTATATTTACTGGTAAGCGCATACTCATAATTGACTGTAGTATTATCAATTTGAGATGTTGAAATATTGAATGTTTGATATTGGAATGTATTTGAAGACATCGAAAAGGCATAAAAACTTGAGCTTGTTATAGGCACTGTTGTACTTGCCGTACCGTTCAAATCTATTATTGGAACCACATTAAGAGTATATTCTTCATTATAAGAAAAATAATTAAGCATCATTGCATATGTACCAGTAGGAATATAGAACCAATAACTTCGAGTAGAAAATAGAGAATTACCTAGTAAATTACTATCCCAATAATCAATATTGGTAAATTGATTATTATTAAAATCAAGAGCATCCCAATTATTAGATGTGGCATTATATCGGTAGAATGTAGGTCCTATACAACAAAACGTTGCATTAATTGCCATCATACTTGGTTTTGTTATTGTAAAACTGTTATAAACATTTGGTGTAAGAGTTATCTCTTTATTCAATTCAATTGGTACTTGATTTGTCGTTGATTCTCCCATAGAAGGTTGTGTAATTTGTCTAAAAAAAACGGTGATATTTTCATCCATATAATAAAAAGCATCAATAAGTAAGGAGACATTTCCTGTTTGACCAGCTTTAAACTGATAGCCATTTTGGTCCAATGATCCAGAAATATACTGAACAACCGTAGATGGAGATAAAAGATTAGAACCTGAACTAGAAGATGTTTGATTGAGAATTTGTGGTAATAAGACCGATGAATACGAAGAACAACCTATTTGATAATTATCTAACTGGTTGATATATATCTCATAGTAGTTATTACTCTGAACTGGTAAATCAAAAACATTTATATTTGAATAAAGACTAGAACCTCCAACAATAGTACCAGATTTAGGTGAAGACAAACAGGAACCTTGGTCAACGGTAACTTCTGCGGATGTATTTACAGGAATATTTTGGATATGATAATAATCACTAGTCAATTCATGAGGAGTAATAGTTACTAAGTTGTCATAATTTAGCACATAAAAAACTATTACAAAATTTTTACCAGTTGAAAATACTGGAAAGGTAAGTTCTGTTGTCACAGAAGATGAAGTAATTAAAGTATTACCAGAATAGACCGAAAAATCTAAATAAGGGGATGCATAAAATTGAGCACTTTGCTTTAGACTTATGTCTAGTAGAAAATTACCAGTATGCTGATATGTTGCAAAATATGTTTTTCCAACCTGACTAAATACTGTTATAGCTTCATTTTGATGTAAACTGAACGGTGTTGTTTGAACTGTAGCTAAAGTTGATTTATTATTATTAATTTGGACAGCAGTAGGAACATTAAAAGTATCGTTTACAAATAAATTATTCGAAGCTATGGGTTGATTATTGATAAAGTTCGATGAGAGCTGGTTATTGTTATTATAAAGCATAGTATTAGGACTATAAGAATTGCTGTTCAATTGAGTAGAAGTCAGAGTTCCTTCTACTTTAGATTTATATTCTACATTATTTAGAACGTTATTGCTTGCAGGAATGATATAATAACTGTCATTACTAACAGTTGTCGGAGTAAATGACTTTTGTACATCCTGTGACTGGTAAACCATGTTATCAGAGCCCTGAGATATTGTTACAGGCTCTAAAAATATCATCCCTACCAACAATATTGTTAGCAGATAGACTACATTTTTTTGCTCCATACAAATCTTCTCTTTAAAAATCGTTTCACAAACTTATCTTTTTTTCAATTTTAGTTTTAATAAGCATTTTTTTCTCAATATTATAGTATCTAAGCTTAAATTGAAATTTACAATCTCAAAGAGTTTGTAAAAATACCCCTATTCAATCATTATTTATAAGTTTACTTCGTTCAGAATCCTGCACTAATTCTATGTAATATAGTTAATAATCTATTATTTACCAAAAAAATAAAATAAAAAATTTTGATAATTAAGTCTTAAATTTAATAAATTATCCTATAATCAAAAATACTTCCTAAAAGAAAATCATTTTCATCTAAAAATTGTTTTCTTGAATTCTTCGAAAGATTCAATAAATATAAATTGTTTATTTTATTGCATTAGTCAAAATCGGTAAAAAGTCATCAGTTTTTAGGGAAGCCGAACCGATTAATCCACCGTCAATATCTGAAATTGCTAGTAATTCGTCTGCATTTTTTTTATTCATTGACCCACCGTATTGTATTCTTATGTTTTCTGCGCTTTTTTGAGAATAATTCTTAGCAAACCAGTTTCTAACTATTGTGTGTGCCTCCTGAGCTTCTTTTGAGGTTGCAGCACGTATTTCAATACCTGGATTAAGTGCTGGATTATTTATAGCCCAAACTGGTTCATATGCAATAATGATATTAGAAAGTTGCTCTTCTATAACTCCTTTTAATGAATTTGCTAATTGTGATTCATTTACTTCTTTTATTTTACCATCATTTCTTTCTTTTGCAGTTTCACCAATACATAAAACAACCTTAAGATTATTATTTAATGCAGTATGAACTTTTTTATTAATAAACTTATCATCTTCTTTAAAAATTCGTCTACGTTCGCTATGGCCTAATAAAACATATTCACAACCCAATTCTTTAATTGAATCAATGGATATTTCACCTGTAAATGCGCCATTGACTTCAGAATGCATATTTTGGGCACAAACTTTTAAAGGAGTTCCTTTGACTACTTCACAGACAGCGGCTAATGCAGTAAACGATGGGCAAATAAAAACGTCTATTTCTGAAAAGTATTCTTTTGGAATGCTTTTTAACATCGATTCGGTTATCTCAACAGATTTTTCAATCGTTGTGGCTTGCATTTTCCAATTGCCACCAAAAATTCTTTTTCGCATGAAAATCAACATATAGAATGATTAAAGATTTACCAATCACTTTAAAATGATTAATGGTTTAAGAGAGTAATTTTCTTGGCTTTTAAAAATAATTCCTCTCATTAAAAATAATGATCTTATAATAAAAAAATTTAGATTTTTCTCGTAAAATATTTTTCTATTTTCCTAAGAATAGTCAAAGTACACTGCAATTGGGAGTATCAACAAAAACAATAAGCCTATGGGATAAAAATCGAAAAATAAAAATAGGAATGAAAATGATAGGTGTCATAGACAATTTATAATAATTGAAATAGAAGAAATAAAGAGAAATGATCTTGAAATTAAGAATTTTTGATGATCAGTAATTTTGAAATATCAATCATGATTCATTTTATCCTGTTAACTTGGCTATTACTAGATGAATAACTTTTATTATGATTTATCCCTTAAAAATTCCCAAAAATACAAATAACAACAAAATACTAAATTGAAAAAAATTTAACAACCTTAATTAGAGTGGCGATTTACCTTGTTTTTGCAAACTAAAAACCTACTTAAATTTTAATTTAGGTTTATTTTAAGCAGTTTCTTAAATTAATTAAAATAGACTTATATAAAAATGATTTATTAGTTTGCTCAAATCAATTCAAATGGGAAGTAAAAATGAAAAAAATAAACCTTTTATATATAGTAACGCTAATGCTATTAGGAATGATGCTTGTTCAACCAGTTGCAAGTTCCTCAGCTGGAAGTGTTCCTATATTTCAACCACAAGAAGTTAAGCAAACCTTCACACCATCAGCTGTGGGAAATGTTAGTTATTATACCTTAACACCGGCAAAATATTTTAATCCAGTTATGTATCAAAGCAAATTGCCTGGTGTTTTTACCTTAGTTTCTCCTCTCACAACAAGTTATTCACCAGGGTCCACAGAAATAAGTCCAGATACATCATTGACTTATCAGTATAGTTCATCTATGCCTATGACTACTTTAAATCCTTTTATAAACACGGAATATTCTGTACCAAGTGCAGTACAGATTGATAATAATCAAAGTACGTTAACTTATAAAAATATGGCTCCTTTTAGCATACATTTAGATAAATCAATGACCTTTTTTGGAGAGAGTGGGCAACATTACTATGCAGTCCTTAAACAACAAGGAAATATTATTTTAGATGTAAATGTTTTAACATCAAGTGCTAATGTAGATATCTATATTTATTCGAACACAACTTTAATTCAATCCAAAGCGTCTGTCCAAAGAGCATCAATTCCAGCATTTTCAAATTCTGGAAGTTATGTGGTTATTATCAATGTAAATAGTGCTAATTCTCTGGTTACATTAACACCTCATGCTTTAACGAATAATATGTTTTATTCAAACGATTTGCTATTAAATTCTTCTTATCAATACACTGTTAATCAAGGACAATGTTATACAACTAGCAGTAGTTCTATTACTGGTTCAGAAAACCTATTTTCGCAAATCAACTTATTTAATCTTCCTGTTCAACAAAATACCTATTATCAAATAGCTATTAATAATCAAGTGCTTGATGCTAATTCTGGTTGTTCAAATTATGGATCATTAAATCCATATTTATTAAATACAACAAATTCTGGGGATCTATATGATCCTATAACTTCAATGACTTCAGCTCAAATAATTTCAGGCGTTTTAGATTCAAATTCATTGACTTTGTATTCGTTAAAAACAGGTAATTTACAATTAGCTCTAGAATCATTAGGTCATTTAAATAATGAAGTTACGATATACTTTAGAAGCATTACTCCACCACAACCTCTAACCCAAGTATTTCCTTTAACTCTAAATAAAGCATCTTATGTTTACAATGCATATAATTCATTCACCTTGAATGCACCAAGCGTTGTTGCTGTTAATTATACAAATGGTGCCTCAAATGAAGGTGTATCCTTTTATTCATATAATTCTACGTCTAATCTTTGGAATTCTATACAAAAATTATATCCAAACTCCAATCCTACAAATATTGTAAATGGTAATTTGCTAACGACTGGTTCTTTTACAATTAATAATAGAAATTGGTTTTATTTACCAACTGGAACCTATGCAATAAAAAATACTGATCATACAAATTATCCAAATTTGAAATTTACTGTAACAGCTGTTCCAGTAAATATATTGACAGGTACAACAAGTCAAACGGTAGGTATTACTAATACGAGTATTTATGCGTTTGCTCCAACATCTAACAATTACCAGCTTCAATTATTTAATCTTACATCTTCAACTCACGATAATGTTTCAGTACGCTATGAATATGCTGTAATAGGTATGTATAATGAATTTTTTGGCACTAGTTCTTTAACAGGATACATTGGTAATAAATTATATACAAATGGCTGGCAACAGTACAATTCAAATAATACAAACACTGTGAATAATTTTAGATACTCTGACTTATGGGCTCCTATTATAATTGTACACCCATCTTATGCAAGAAATTCGACAAATGGCGCTACAATGACAGCTTATTCTACGCAATTAACAGTCAAAACAAATATAATTTCTAGTAATCTTTATTCAGGTTCTATCGAAATTGTTTCAACGCCAGTATCAACTATGAGTACGTTCGATGTCTCTACAGCTGGATTTTCAAGTGGAAATCCAACTTATATATTGCCTCTTACAACTGACCCTAATTCACTATACAACTTGACGGTTTATACTCAAGGAAACACAAGTACGTATTTAAATCTGACTTTAAGTAGTCTTCAAGTTTACGGTGGTGCTCTCGATAATTTGGATACAGGATTTGGTGATTTAAACTTCTCCAATGCTACGACTTCACTTATGAGCCAAATAATATTAACACAGCCGGAAGCTACTTATATGTCTTTTTCATTTAATAGATATTTCTTAAATACCAATGGAACTATTACTGTTCAACTTACAAAAATATCATCCAATGAAATGAATTTCAATACGAATTATAATAGTATAAATTCCTTAACTTGGAATAAAACAGTCTCTAGCTTTGAAATTAATGATACCAATACTCTTTATAAATTAGCTGGTCCAAAAGCTGCTCCAGGATTTGAAGTAGTTACTTTAGTTATTGGCTTAAGTTCAATACCCGTTTTAAAGAAAATGAAAAATAAATATAGGAAAACTTGAATCTAAATTAATAAATTCAAAATTTTACTATCCTTGTTTTAAAAAAATATTTAAAATTTTACTATTCTCTTTTACATTTCTTAAAAAATTTTGTGCTTATTTCAAGAATTAATACTCTTTAAAAAATGAATCAGCTGTAATAAATTATTTAATGAAGATTTAAACTCAAAGTCGAATAAACATTTTCAATAACGGTTCAAAATACTGATTTAGCAATTTAGGATTTTTAGTAAAATATAAGTAGCCTATTACGAATCCTCCAGCTATACTTGTCGAAATTATTGATTTCCATAGATTTACAGCACTTTGACGATCATGATGTATCCATAATTGGTAATCAAAATAAAAATCGGGTAAACATAGTAAATAAGGCAAAATCATAAAAAAATTTGTCGACAGTACACGTAAATATAATAGCCAGGTGACTATTATTGTAAGACCGGCTGTTCGAGCTAATGATGCTAATACAGTGACTTTTGATCCTTTATCCCAGCCTAAATAAACTGCTGTTGTGTTATCACCTGCCGCTTTATCATATTCAAGATCACCTAACACAGTAGGCATATGCATTCCGACTAGCATTGATACATTAAAATAAATTCCAAAAATCATAATATCAAAGGGAATATAGGTGCTAACCTGTAATGAATTAGATATAAAATTAATTCTCATTGTTATAAAAATAGAATAGACCGGAAATAAAATCCCAAAAACAAGGAAAGTACTTAATAAATCAATAACAGGCTTTCCCTTTAGTCGTATAGGCGGAAGTGAATAAATAACGGAAAAAATAATCGATGAACTAAAAAAAAGAATAGCAATCGAGATTTTAAGCAAATTATTATAAGGCAAAAACAATATGTTCAATAAGAGAGCAAGTAACCAGAGTAATGAAACCCAAATATAAACAATTTTTGGAGTTAAAAGGACTTTCTCACCATTTTTCTGTTCGGCAAATGGATTTTGTAACGAAAATTTTCTTTCATTTAAAGAATCTGTCACACGGTCACTCAATCCATTTACACTCAAATGACCCATAGCTATTAGAAACATTGATAGATATCCTAATATAAGTTCATATCTATTGAGAGCATAAAATAATGAAACCATAAAATAAAGTCCAGCAAAAATGAAACTCCAATCAAACCTGCTAAGTTTTAAGAGCTGTTTAACATATGTACCTATCATTTGCTTTCGCGAGCTTCCTTAACTATTCTAAAGAAAATCAATTAATTGTAAAAAAGATGATTATTTAAGCAAAGCGAAGT
>DAHXPE010000099.1 GCA_027364495.1 Candidatus Heimdallarchaeota archaeon
TTTACCAGTGCCACTTAAAAGACCTTCGTAGTCATATTTCGAACTTTCATCAATTCCTATTTCTTTAGGAAGAGTAGTATTAATCGCTTTGGTAGGTATCATCTCTTAATCCTCTATTTTTTTCCTTACATATTCCTCTAAATTGCTATGTAATTGATCAAATATTTCTTTGATGATTGAAATAGCTTCCAAAATAATCTGTTGTGATTCAAATTCTTTTGATTTGGCTAATTCTTTTTCCATTTCTCTTTGACTACGACGTAAATCGGTGTCTAAAGTTTTACAAATACTCTCTATCTCGCCTTTTTTAAGAAGAAGAGTGTCTCTTTGAGAAGATAATTCATTTTGATCTCGGATTAAATCTGATAGATCAGGATCATTTATCGTTTTTAGCGTTGATTTGATATCAGATAATTTTATCTCCAATTCATCTATTTTGTCTTCTAATTCTAAAATTTCTCTCGTTTCTTTTTGATAGGATTCCCACTGGAGTAAGAAATGATTTATATAAAAATTTCGAAGCAAAATTGAAGCCTTATAAATTTGAGTTTCGTCGTTCTCATCATTCTTTTGGTTTAAAAGATTTTCAAGAACTAGGTGTGATTGTTCTGATAAATCAATTCCACAAATGCATTTATTAGAAATAAGAATCTTTTCAATCAAATTTTTAGTATAGTCCTTAGTGGTAATGTCATGAGATTCTATTCTTTTGTTATAATTCATGAGATTATTATAAAATTGATGAAGTAAGGCAAAAGGTAGTAAGGTCATCAATTCAGTATTGGTTTTGTTCCTAATTTCTCTTAAATTTTTTTTGTATGCAAAAATACTTTCTGTTCTTACATCTTGCTCCATTTTCAACTTTTGTACCATTTCAGAAGAAGAAGACTGTAATTTTAACTCAACGTTATTTTGTTCTTTTTCTATTCTTTCCATATCATCTTGTAATTTTACTAATAATTGTTTATGATGATCTAATTCAAATTGTTTTTTTTCGATATTTTGGACAATACCTTGTAAATTTGGTTTGGTTCGAGCTAATTTTTGTCTTTCATTTCTTACTAGGCTCTCAAGAATTTCAGATGATTGTGTTATAATTTTCAAATCAGTTACAGTCTGAATAGCATCATATATACCTTTTTCTCCTCCGGGACTAAAATATTTGGTAATCTGCTCTCCATCGAAAAAAAAGAATTCAAGGAATTTTTTGGGTATGATTCTGTTTAGTAACGATCTGGGATTAGAGCTTTCCTTCCATCCTACTGTTGGGTTTTCAAAATAATAGATATAAAATTTTTCAGATGACTTTATAGAAACTAATTCACCATTATCATTTCGTTTAAAGAGAATCTTTCTTGTGATACGTATTTCAGGTTGGAATCGTCCAATTAATATTTCGACCAAGACATCTGCTTGGTCATTGCCAGATAAGGTTTTTCCTAAATTGGAAGTTAAAATCGGACTGTGTTTCAAGTTCTCTGGTTGAATCAATTCAATACCATATAGACACCAGGAGATCGCATTTAAAAAATTTGATTTACCTGATCCATTTTCACCTTTAAGGACAGTTATTGATTTTTCTTGGTCTGTACTTAATTTTACAATTTGGTCACCAATAAACTGCCTAAAATTTTTTAAGTGAACTTCATAAATTTTATAGGCAGATCTATTTCGTAAATTATTTATATTTTCTATTGTTGGTCTATCAATCTTTACCTGAATTATCTTTTCTTTAAAATCAAGACCTTTTATTCTTCTTTCAATTACATTGCCAATTTCATGTTGAATTTCGTTATATTTTTTTTTGTCTTTATTATTTATTTCTTCACGATGTTCTAGCATTATCTGCATAATTTCATGCAAACAATATTTCAACTCAGAGGTTTGATCTAATTTTTCAATTACTGATAATATCCAGTTTTCTTGAATCAATTTGTTAGCATCTTTTCAATGAGGTTTTAATTAAAGAAAGATATGGGAAAAAATTACTAAAATTTAATATTTGAATTATTTAATAAATCAGACAAATAGTTTGAGGGAAGAAAATCATCATTTTGTGAAGCGGTATCTAAAATATCGATAAATTGCCTCACAAATCTTCGTATTGTACTATATTTACTCACCATCGGATGATTAAAATAATTCACAAAATTTACAATAAAAGTGTCTGTTATTTTAAAATTTGGATCCCAATTATATGCAGCTCCATGCATATCTTTTAATTTGATGGCTAATTCCTGTTGATCTTGTGTAGAAAGCTCATTAAACACGAGTGTAGTTATGTGATTGTAAGTGACAAATCGTTGGGCAATATAATTCTCTAAAGGCCTAAATGAATGAATCCCTTTCTCCAAATTATCTCGGAGATCGGGAGTAAGCATAAACATTATTATACTATTTGAAACATTATTATTTTCAATTATATCGCAAAATTTACAAATATTTTCGTAAGCTGTGTTTCTCAAATTCTTGTTTGCTAAATTAAGAATAGCCTCAACTTCATCAAAAACAATGAATAAACCACTGTACCCAATTTCTCTTGAAAAATAATCTAATGCTTTGAAGTAATCCATGGCCTTGG
>DAHXPE010000116.1 GCA_027364495.1 Candidatus Heimdallarchaeota archaeon
TTGAATAGGTTCCTAGTGAACCTGTGGTATAGATACTTAACCTAGAAAAATTTTTATTTTCATATAAGATTATAAAATTATTCCTTTTTACTAGATTTGATGATATTATTGGCTATAAATAAAAGACAAATTCATGAAACAAAAGGTTCCTTTTATATTTATCTCCCCAAAGAATGGGTTATTAAGAATCAGATTGATCGAGAAAAGTCTGTTTCACTCATTGAATATTTTGATGATTCACTAATTCTGAAAAATGATCCTGATCTATTTAAAGTAGATAGAGAAGTTAATATTCCTTTGGACAAACTTAGTGAAGATAAAAGTATTCTTAGAAATTATATCATTGCAGCCTATATAATTGGTGCCAATAAAATTACTTTTAGTTCTGAATCTGGAGTCATTAAACCTCAAATCCGTGAAGAAATTTCTCAACAGATCCGTGATTTACCTGGTTTTGAAATTATTGATGAAACTGTTCAAATCATTCGTTCTAAGGAAATTGGACAGATTCTTGACATCAATTCTATCATTCAAACGTTATTTTCAACAACAATTGTTATGTTTCGCGCTATTCAAGATCTCATTGGAAACCAATCTAAAGATGAAGAGGTTCTCAAAAAAGAATTAAAGTCTATAATTAAAAGGGATGATGATATTGATCGATATAGACACATGGTTGATCGTCAAAGTCATTTGATTTTGTCGGACCCTTATTTAATATCTGTTCAAAAGTTAAATCCTATTTCAACACTTCATATTTCTCAGATTGCTTCACATATAGAACGAATAGCGGACCATATTGTCGAACTTGCCAAGTATATTCGTGTTAATATAGCAGAAATTGAATCTTTGAAAGAAAAATTATCTAGTCTTATTGAGATTGGAATAGAAAATTTCTCGGTTTTGTCGACAATCTATAAGAAAGGTAATTATTTAGAGGCTTTAGAACGATTTAAAAAAATCCATGCATTTGAGAAATCCATTCAAAAGAAGCTTAAAACTGAAGAATTCAATTTTGGTATTTATCACATTGGTAGAATCTTCTCTTATTGCGAAAATATCTCCGAAATTTTGATTAACCAAACAGCATACGATGTACTTTACCTTAAGCCTACCTCTTGAATTTCCATAACTATATTAAATATATTAAATAATTAAAAATAATTCAATCTTGATGCCTTTACAAAGTGATTTTTTATGCAGAGAACTTTACGGAAAGAATATTCTGAAAATTTAAAGCAAATTGAAGATTCTTTTGTTAATAAATTAAAAGAAACTCGTTTAGTGTTATCCAAAGCTCTTGACAGTAACCAAGTTGAATCCTATGATTTTAAAGCTTTTAATAAAAGTATGTATGAATTTGAAATAACATCTGAAGCTCAAATTTTTAAAATAATTTCTCTTCAAGCTCCAATTTCTAAGGATTTACGTTTTCTATTAAGTACGTTAAAATCAACAGCTGATTTACGTCGTATTGGTAAAACAATTCAACGAATTTCCAAAGTTAGTAAAAAATATTTTGTTTCAAAAGAGATAACTGTTGACCCTGAAATTATGAATTCTTTTAACGAAATGGGCTCTCGACTGCTGAATATGTTTGACCAGATTCTTGAAATTTATTCATCCTCTTCTTCCTCTTCTAAGTTCAGCCTTGATAAGGCTAATGAATTTCAAAAACAATTCAGTCAAGAAGATGACAATGTAGATTCATTATTTAAAGAAACATTAGCTAAATTAGTTTCCAATATTCAAAAAGAAATTGATTCTAAAAAGATTTCACAGGTTGTATGCTCTTCTAGAATAGAGTTTTTATATATTAATTTTATATTTATTTGTTGAATTTAAAATAAATGTTTTAAATTCTGTAGCCTCACATTTTTGGGGACCATTATAAAATGTTCAAGGTATTTACATTATACAAGGGCCATCTCAAGAATTCAAAAAAAACAATTATTTTTTCATCCATTGGAATCATAATTGCATTAGCATTAATCTCCTCATCATTATATTTTATTGATACTTCAACTTATCAATTAATAAGTAAGACCTTAAATGAGAATGCTCAACCCGGCAATGATATTATTATAGATGCTAATAGCCCATTTTCAAGTACTGATTTATCTAAAAACCAAAATTATATAACTAATTTCATTTCGACTACTCTTAATACTTATAATTTTAATTTTATAAATAAATCTAGAACCAATGTGACTGTTGGTTATGCTGGTTTGTTTGCTAATTTACCTGTGGCGAGTAATGTGCCTGATTCATACCAAACTCCAATTACTACTCTTACTTCTGGAGTTTTAGTAGTTCAATTAAATTCTTATTTTAAACAGGAATTAATAAAGTATCAATTGACTACCTTTGGGAAAAAACCGATTTTTTTTCCTCAAACAAGTGGAAATTCAAGCCTTGAAGCTTATGCCTTATACTTTTCTTTAGCACCGTATTTAGGTTTAGCTTTTAATCTTAATAATGAGTCTCTTGTTAAAACAGGCAATTTTACTGTTTATGATGGATTATCCGAACAACACAATTACAATCTGAGCATTATTGATTACAATATTTTTCAACCTGAACCGGTATTTACCTCAGGGCCATATGCAATAAATTTTGGATCGACGCTAAATAATGAATATCCTTATATAGATTCTCTTTTGTCACTTAATTTAAATGAAGGGGGAACAACATTATCAGGTGATATGACTAATGCGACAACCAATGAAATAAATACCATCCTCTTTGTTTCAAACTTAAGTGAATTTGCTAAATTACTAGTAAAAAATAGTCAAAATCAATCTTTTGAAGTGATGAATGAATATATAATTCATATTAGCTTTGATTTTTCAAAAATTGATTTAAATAATATTGGAAATTTTTTATCCAAAGAAAACTATTTTTATAATACTCTGCTTTCTGGACTAAACGAACAGCATTTTAGCAATATTCAAGTATATTTTCAGACTGCGGGTGATTTAGAATATATACAAGAAGAAATTCAAGGTGTAGAGATAAATTTTATAATAGAAGTTTTTCCAATTCTAATCTTATCACTTTTCATTGCACAATATTCTTTTGGTCTCATATATAATAATATTGTAAGAAATATTAGTATTTATAAGACACGTGGTGCATCAGCCTGGATTATTTTTTTCTTCCAAGTTTTTGATAACTTAGCTATTATTGGAATTTCAATATTTTTGTCATTACTATTTGGTATTCCTTTAAGTGTTATTTCCTTGAAGAGCAATTACTTGTTGAGTTTTGATACTCCATCACCTAATTTATATCTTTTTAATATCCAGTCAGTAATCAATGTATTATTATTGTGGGCTGTTTTTTTAATAATCGTTGGTAATCTTAATAGAGTGAGAAAATTAAGCAAAATGTCAATCGTAGAATCTGAAAATTTGACTGAACAAGGAAATCCTTTTTGGAAAAGACATTATCTTGATATTTTATTAATGGTATTCGGATCGATCATGTTGTCTATTTATTATTTTGTCATCCATAGCCCGAATTTTCTGCAAAACATTGCTGCAGTTGCATTTATTTTAATCTTATTAATTATTCCAAGCCCTTTTGCTTTTATAATTGGTTTTATTTTATTTATTAGTAGATTT
>DAHXPE010000121.1 GCA_027364495.1 Candidatus Heimdallarchaeota archaeon
GTGAATAGCATGTTTTTTTAATCCTATAATAATAGTTTTCAAGGCATTATTGAATATTTAAAAGTTTTTAAGAGTTTTTTAATAATTAAAATAGGAATTTTAAATTTTGCAAACATTATTAAATATTTCTTAAATGTAAAATCTATTTAACTCTCTTATTTATAGACATTATTTATTATATAAATGAGATTTAAGCCCCGTTTATTATATTGAGCTAAAAAACATGATGTACGTAACATGCATAAATTTCGGAATATATATAAACCACGCATTTTACTCATATCATGTAAGCAAAAAAGAATGTAAAAGATCAAATTTATTTGAGTTTAAATATAGAATGTATAATCTATCTTGGTTTTTAATTATTTGTTTGTTAAATGTATGGTTATTAAAATGATTATGGAATTGCTTGGCATTCAAAATTAGTTATGAAAATAACTCAAAGTTAATAATAAAAAACTGAACTAAAAAAAATTAAAATAGTAATATTAAATAAATCGAAGGATTAATAATGTCACTCCTTAAAATCGAAACCATCAAAGAAGGTTCAGGTCCTATTCCAAGGACTGGGCAAACATGTATAATGCATTATAGTGGCTGGTTAGAAAATGGTAAGAAATTTGATAGCAGTATTGATAGAGGAACGCCCTTTGAGTTTGCACTTAATATGGGTGATGTAATAAAAGGATGGGATGAAGGAGTTTCAAAAATGAAAGTTGGAGGAAAGGCTAGATTAATAATTCCTCCTGAACTTGGATATGGAGCAAGGAATGTTGGTAATGGCTTGATTCCACCTAACAGCACTCTTATCTTCGAAGTTGAGTTATTAGGAATAAAATAATAATATTTTTTTTAATATTTTCTTATTGAAATTGAAATTATTTTTTAGTTACACCTTTTTTATTAATTGTCCAGACCAAAAAGCATTTTTTCTAAACATGCTACTTTATTTATTTTATTATGGAAATTTAAATCCGGTTAATACTTATTTAGTTAAAGTAATGCTTATTTGTGGAACAATTTTGGATTGTCTCGACTCATGCAAGAATGGACTAAAAATTATTCAATATTTTTTAAAAATTGGGGAGGCTTTCTAACCTTAGTCGCTTGTTCAAAAGAATAAGCTATTTTAATTAAAGTAGGTTCAGAAAAGGCTTTTCCTATAAAATTAAGGCCAATTGGTAATCCTTGGATGTAACCCATTGGCACTGTTATGTTTGCAAAGCCAGTTATTGCTGCAATACTGGTAGTTCCCTCAATACCAGTGAAATAATCACCATTAACAGTATCAATCAACCATGATGGTCCATTGGATGGCGTTATTAATGCATCAAGTTTATTTTCATCAAAAAATTCTATTACCTTGTTTTTGTATTGATCACAGACTTTTTTAGCATCAATATATTCTTCACTTTCAAAACCAGATTTCTCCAAGCATGCGATTAAATGTTCTTGTCCAAAAAGAGGTAAAATTGTTTCTTTATGTTCATCATTAAATTTAATGAGTTCTTCTACTGAGTGGATCTTTGCACCCAAACCAGTCCCTTGCAAATATTTATTTAAATCAACTTTATAATCATAAAGTAAAATATTATATTCACTTTCATCTAGTTTCTCTACTGTTGGAAATTCATCAAATTCTACTATCTCGGCACCAAGATCTTTTAGTTCTTGTATGATTGATTCATACAGCTTTGTGACTTTGGGTACCATATCAAGATGTTTTTTATTCAGCCCAAGTCTAGCTCCCTTTAAACCATCAGAAATTAAAAATTTTGTGTAATCTTTTTCCTGGGAAATAGACTCTTTTGTAACTTCATCTTTATCATCATAACCAGCCATAACTGTCAAAAGAATTGCTGCATCTTCAACGGTGCGAGTCATTGGACCTGCTGTATCCTGAGAATGAGAAATAGGAATAATTCCAATCCGACTAACTAATCCTATGGTTGGTTTGATTCCGACAATGCCGTTTATACCAGAGGGGCAGATAACAGAACCGTCAGTTTCAGTTCCTACTGCTACGGTACAAAAATTTGAAGCAACAGCTACTGCTGAACCAGAACTCGATCCACAGGGGTTTCTGTTTAAAACATAGGGATTTTTAGTTTGACCACCACGACTGCTCCAGCCGCTATTTGATCTCTTGCCTCTCATGTTTGCCCATTCACTAAGGTTGGCTTTTGCAAGAATAATTGCTCCAGCATCTTTTAATTGTTTAGCAACAAATGCATCTTTTTGAGCATAATTACCTTCCAATGCTAAAGAACCAGCTGTGGTCATCATTTTATCAGCTGTATCTATATTATCTTTAATGATAATAGGAATACCATGAAGTAAACTTCTCTTACCTTTTGAATTTCTTTCTTCATCAAGAGACTTCGCAATGTCTAAAGCATCAGGATTGAGTTCAATAATTGCGTTCGTTTCAGGATCAATCTCTTTAATCCTTTCAAGATATTGTTGTACAAGCTTAAATGAAGTAATTTCATTCTTATCTAACATTTCTTGTATGGTTTTAATTGAATATTCTTGCATTTTAATCGATCTATTCAAAAATTAATCAGCTTTTTATGAATTTAGAGAAATAAAATATTATTTGTAAATATTTCAATTCCTAAGAATTTTTTTTTTAGTAAACGATTATCTTGCAAAACGAACCAATTAATTCATCCCCAAAAAATCATTAATAGTAAAAGATAAATAGTTAGAGAGGAAGAAACTTTCGAACATACTTTATATCAGATTCAAAATCCTTATAATCAGTTATTCTAGAAACAAACTCGTTTTTAGAAATTTTTTCCTTAATGTAATTACCATACTTCTTTTCAAATTTTTTCACTATGTATTTGGATATACCTTTAGCCATCAAATTGCTAGATGATACAATTACTATTGATCTAACAAATTCACCACTAAAAACAATAACTGTTTTATTTGAAAAGGTCATTTCAGTTAAATCTTTATGACTTCGAATTGTGTCCGAAAATGAAATATTAATCGAAGAAATAATCGATCCAATAAAATCACTATCATCATCATTCGTCAAATTGCTGTCAAATAATTTTGAATAAATACGAATGCCAGAGATTTTTTCGATTATTATAATAGAGTCAAGATTGATATCTGTTACAAATACAAAAGCGTTATTTTTAACTAACAACCCAATACCAATTATTGTAAGAATACCACCAGCTATAAATGAATAATCACTCTGTATATTAAATATGATAACAAAAAATACGTAAATAAAAATTAAAATTATTCCAAATATAATAAAAATAAATAATTCATTTAAGGCATTGTTTTTGGATTCTTGAGCTTCATAAACTTTTACTATTTGAATAAACCTTATGACCCAAATGTAAATTACAAAACAGTAAAAAGCAATTATAAATAATATTCCTAAAGGTAAATAAGAAGTTTCTATTGAACCATTAACCAATTTTAAATGAAATGTTATTCCATTGTAAACAGCAGTAACTCCACCAATCCAGGAAAAAAATGCAAATTCAATAATTTGATGATTAGATCCACGAAAATCGATTAATAAAATAACATAAGTAACAAACATTATCGAAGTAATGGTTAGAAAATAACCTAAACCAGAAAAATTTGACGCTGAATCATCAATTTGAGTAGGACTAGAATAAAAATAAGTCACGCTATATGAAGCAAAGCCAAAGAATTCAAGTATAAGACAAACGATTATAAAATTAAATTCTTGAGTCGGAATTTTAAACTTAAGTTGAATTGCTATAACAATAGCTACTAAAGTTATTAATTCCATAAAAACTAGGGTCAAAAAACTTTGATAAATCACAATTTGTCAAAAATTGCCATAAAATTGCTACATTAAATTTCTTTGTAATTTAAAAAATGACCATTCAAAATTCTTTCAATTTTACAGATAAAAAAAAGCAAATTATTCAAATATTTCTTTAATATAGGAAGTTATTTTATCATCAACCATGCTATTAACTTCTGGGATAGCATTACTAGTCAAGGAAAACCATATTTCCATCGTGGATTTAATTTTTTGCACTAGATCATTCAATTTTTTGACTGCATAGTAAGAAGGACCATTAAACATATAACTGACGTTTATATTTAGTTCTTTTTGTAAGAGAATCATTGAATTATTAAATTTCAATTGCTCAATATTAGTGCTAGATGATTCCGTCGTAAACATTTGTTTTCCAAATTCATTTATTGCTGTCAAGAATCCTGCTATTATTTGATCATCTGTTTTACTTTCTTTATTGAATGAATATGAATACAGACTTAATCCATTTTCTGTAAAAATACTGATCATTTGGGGTATTTCGGATTCAATATCATCGATAACAGCAGATTTATTGTCTTTTAAAATTGTAATAATATTTTCTATGTTGAGTAGTTCTAATCGTTTTTCAATCGAGGCATTTTGTTTCTTTAACTCATGCCATTGCGAATATTGATTTATAATTCTATCATAGAATAGGGTCGTTGAGACAGCATAATTAAAGAGTTCATTTTCTTCAGCTAATGCAATAGTTCTTTTTAATAATGAGGTACATTTGGATATTAGAAAACTTAATAAGTAAATGTTTGCCAAAAGAAGACTTATTTGTATTTCAATATAGATAGCTCTAACAGATTTTGCAAAATCAAGTAAATCTTTGATAAAAGATCTCATATCTTCGATTAATTGCTCATTGTTACTAATTTTCAATTCCAAAAACAGAATTTCAATGTATTCCAGTGAAGCCATAAAACGTAAAGGTAATTCAATATCTTTTCGTAAGCTTATATCACGAAAAATAACACCAGCTTCGAATTGGTCAAAAATTCTGTTTGTCTGTCTTAAGAGTTTTGCATGGGATAGATCAATATAAAGCTTTAAAGGTGATATTGTCTCTAACATTCGTAATTTATCAATGTTATCTTTATTTTTATCTTTTTCTTTATCATATAATTTAATTAAGCTAACATAATAGTTTCTTGCTTGATCAGGTTTTTTTACTTTAATATAAGTGTAAATAAGATGATAATACAATTGAGAAATGAAAAAAGCCTCATCTATTTCAACAAAGTAATTTAAACTCTCTAAAAAGTAATTTAAGGCATCTTGTAATTTATCTTGAATGACTAATGACTCGGCAATGTTACCAAGAGTAGAAGCAATTTCTAATTTGTTATTTAATTTTTTTCTGATTTGTAATGATTTATTTAGATATTCAATGGCTGTATGAATATTACCTAAAAAAACGTAAATATTGCCTATATTATTATATAGCATAGCCATATTTTTTTCGTCGTTTAATTCATTATAAATATTTAAACTTTCTTCAAAGCTCTTACTTGCTTTTACAATGTCACCTTTAATGAAATATACAATACCTTTAATATTTTTTAAACTAGCAAATTTTTTGTTTGTTATACTGTCTCTAAATACTAAACCATTTGTTTCTTTTGTTTTTTCAACATTTTCAATAATTGTGAAAGCATAGTCAGCTTTGCCTATCTTGTACAAACTGGATGTTAATGGTATAGCTGAATTCAATAAATAATAAAAATCATTTACTTCCTTTGATGAATTGTACAAAGATTCAATTAATTCAATGGTTTCAATTGGACGTGATTTTTTATCAAGATAAAAGGCTTTAAGAAAAGTGTATTGTTTTTTAAGTGCGGTATTTAACGATTGAATATCAATTGTTTCTAATAATTCATGTGCTTTATCAAAATTCTCGTCAAAAATTATTAATTCTTCAATTTTATCTAATAATTCTTTGATTTTATATTCTTTGGATTGTTTTGAGCCTATTGGTGTAAAAGAATGCATGAATATCAGCTTTTATTTTTTACTAAAGTCTTGTTTTATTTAATCATTATCAAATACCCATGACTTATTAGTTTTAGTAAATATGTTCTGCAATGTAAAGCCATCTAAATCTCTCTAGTTCACATTTTTGAAACCAATAGTATTATTTTTTAATTAATTAAAATGATAAAATGACTAAAAAAAGAAAAGCGACAAAAATTGATTAAAAAGAACATACTTGAGAATATTCAGTAATACCAAACCATGAAACAATTTCAAAATTATATTCATATGCTAAATTAAAAAAGTTGAGACCTGTTTGCAATATATCCAGATGATTCAAATAAAGGAGATTGCAAAAGCATAAGGGCCACAGTTGCTTTAACAACAAATAAACAAGAACAACCAATTGAGACAGTTTCAGTTTCACAATTACCACAGATGGAGGTCTTGAATATGAAATTTTTTGGTTCTTCAGATGAATATCTTTAAATAATCACAGATAAAGACCGATAAGAAAATTTTGGAAGTATTAGAAAAAAAAAGTTAGAAAAAAATATAGATCGTATTAATCGTAACAGATTTTATTTTAATCGTCGTACAAAGTGACGATCATATCCAGCGTCTTCAACATATCCTAGATATTCATGCTTAGCAAAATTAATCCAAGTTGGAATATCTTCCCTTGAACCTTTATCAGAAGACCAAATTTCTAAAATTTCACCTTTTTTAACTTTGCCGATAGCTTTTTTCGTTTCCATTAAAGGACCTGGACAGGCTGAACCTCTAGCATCCACCTTCTGGTTGCTTTCTGGGGGATTTAATAATATGTTTTCCATTTTTATACACCTATTTATCTAAATTTGTTCATATTAATAATTAAATACAGTAGATCCTAATGATTCTTGGACCAATATAGCATCTCCTGCTGATTTAGGACCGGTAATCAAATCATTTCCTCAATTAAACGAGCCTTCACACAAAACCCACATAAAAAGTTTTTCCATCTTGATTTAAAAGATCATCTATTAGTCGTTTGATTGGTGGAAATGGATGAAATACTGGACTTTCGTCATAACTCACACGTAATGAATTAACAGATGATTCGTGTATCGATATTTGAACTTCTTGGTCAAATTGCAATACTTCTTTTGCTACAGCAAATGGAATATAGGCTCTTTCTGGATCCTCTTTCCCATGAGAAGAAGTTACAACTATTTTTACCATTTTACTTGATCCCTAGAAATTTAACTATATTTTCAAATTAACTACAATTTAGACATTGTAACTTTCTCTCTAAAGCTTAAAAAGTATTTTTTAAAGAATTCAATTAGCAAATTAAATTTTTTATTTCTAAGTTTAAATTTTAAACCTTAATTTCTATTTCATTAGAATTATACTACTAGTACTTTCTGAAGTTGATTATGAAATATTTGTTGTTTGGATAAACAATCATAATTCTTCTATATTTAAGACTCGTTTCAACAAAAGTCCTAAATTAATCGTGTTAATATGACTATTGGTTTAAAATTTTAACTTTATTTTTTATTATAAGACATTTTAGTTAATTTTTCCTAATTCTCACTTAATATTGAGCAAAAATTTAATCGTTACTTTTTTTTCAAAATATCTGATATTGTTATACCCAACTTATTAAAAAGGAATTCAACTTCTTCTTCAATATAGACTGAATTATTGGCAAGCATTAGATTATAAGCGCTTAAAAAATATCTTTTAGCCTTTTTGGGACTATTTATCATAAGATAAGTCTTTGTTAAACCCCAATATGATTCTATAAGCTCCTGAGTACAAAATTTACAATCTTTCAAATTAATAATTGAATATAAAAACATTTTTTCTGCTTTTTTATACTTTTTTTTGTAAAATTTTATCCAGGCTAAACGTTGATAGACGTAACCGACCAAACAATTGAATTTATCATTTTCATAAAACCCAAGAAGTTTTTTCAGAAATGACTCAGCTAAATCTAATATAATTTTTTGATGTGATTCATCTTTTTCACTGTCCGAAATCATTTCATCAACAAATGACACGAGATATTTAATGTTTTGATCGTGAGATTCCTGCTTCATATATTTAGATTTTAAATTCACACGAGAATATATTCTTTGCCTATAAAGTTTTCAAAATAGGTTTAAAATTTAAACTAGAAACGATAATTTTTAAAATTGGTGAATTGCATGACATAGTTTTGAATTGGACAATTTTTGAAAATGAGTATTAGATATTACAAATTTTCTTATAATTTTCTTAAATTGTAATTTTTAAAATAAAATTCTTTATTTTGTTAAAAAATCGGGTAATTATAAGATTATTACTTAATAGTTTAAATTTTTAACTTCAAACTTAAATAATTTTGAAGACTAATTAAAATTTCAAGGGATAATATATAACGATGTTAGTAATTCATAAATTGAGTTAAAATAGATAATTATGTACTTCAAACTAAAAAATAGGAGTTTATCTAAATTGTCCGATAAATTAGTAATTGTTCTTAAAACAGGTCGTGAAGACCCTGAAGTTGTTAGTACAGCTATTGCAATTGCAAATAATGGTTTAATGTTCGATAAACAAGTTCTAATAGTTTTACAAGGTAAAGCAATAAATTTGGCTCGAAAAGATTTTCTAGGAAAAATTTTTTTCCCCCCATTCCAACCAATTGTTGAATTAATTTCTACTTTTTTAAATACAGGTGGAAAGATCTTAGTATGCTCTCCAGGAATTGAAGGATATCATGTACCTAAAGAAGATCTAATAGATAATGTTCAAATAGGTGGTGGAGCATCATTTATTAATGAAATTGAAGGAGCTCAAGTTTTAACTTATTAAAAAAAATGTGAGGTTTAGTATGAGTCAAATGACAGTGTTAATTGTTAATGAGGAACAAATAACAGAACAATATATTCCAAAAATATTGTTAATAACAAATAAAACATGCAGTTACCCTGGAGTTGATAATGCCGGTCAACAGCACCTTGAATATCCAGCAAATACTTATGTTATAGATACTTTGTGTCCAGTAATGTTTCCTGATCAATTTTACATTGATTGTCTTTCTAAAGGAATTGATGGAATTATAATAATGTCTTGTGGTGAAGAATGTCCTTATCATGGAGCTTTCGAAAAATTATCACAGCGCATTAATCGTGTTATGAAGAAGATTGGCGATGAGGACAATTTAGAACCACAAAGAATAAAATTAACTGCAATTTGTACAATTTGTGCAAAACATGTAGTTAAAGAAGTAAAGGAAATGACTGAATTCTTAAAGGACAAACCTAAGGCACAAGAATACTTCATTCAAAAATAAGGAGATTTCAGAAATTGGAAGAATATGATGTTGTAATTGTTGGCGCAGGTATTGCTGGAATGCAGGCAGCCTTAGATTTAGCTGAAAAAGGTCATAAAATATTGGTTGTTGAAAAAAAGCCTTCAATTGGAGGTAAAATGATTCAATTATCAAAAGTTTTCCCTACATTAGATTGCTCTTCTTGTATAACAACACCCGTAATGAATAATGTCGATCATCATGAAAATATTACGACAATGGTTAATTCAGAAATTGTGGAATCAAGAAAAAAACTAACTAAAAACACTTTTGAATTGTTTATAAAGAAAAAAGCAACTTTTGTAGAGAATGATAAATGTACCGCTTGTGGATCTTGTGAAACTAGTTGCCCAGTAGAAGTTCCTTCAGAGTTTGATATGGGTTTATCCGCTCGGAAAGCTATTTATATCCCATTTCAAACAGCGATACCTCAAAAAGCGGTGTTAGACCTAAAAAGTTGTATTGCATGTGGGGCTTGTTTCAATTCTTGTCCTGCCAATGCTATTAACTTTTCTCAAGTGGATGAAGAAATCGAAGTTGAAGCTAAAAGTGTTTTAATAGCTACTGGTTTTGAACTTACTCCACTAGGTGAAAAAAAGGAGTATGGATCAGGAAAATTTGAAAATGTCATATCCAGTCTAACAATGGAAAGAATTTTGGCTCCTAATGGACCTTACCAAGGTGTTCGACGTCCTTCTGATGGTAAAGTTCCAATGAGAATTGCTTATGTGCAATGTGCTGGATCTCGAGACCAATCATTGAATCGTACATATTGTAGTCGTATTTGCTGTATGTATGCCATTAAGCAGTCCATGTTGATCAGCGGTGCTTTGCCTATTGTCAGTGTCACTATTTATAACATGGATATTCGTTCTTTTGGTAAAAACTACGAACAATTTTATCAAAATGCTAAAGATATGGGAGTTGAATTCGTTAAAGGGAAAGTTGCTAAAATAAAAGAAGATCCGCTCACTAAAAATTTAACTCTCCGGGTTGAAAAAATTCAGGAAGATGGTGGTCTGGCCGAAGAAGAATATGATCTAGTCGTCCTTTCTTTAGGTGTTGTACCAAGTGAAGATCCTACAGCTAATATTAAAATGGAAAAGGACGAAGATGGTTTTATGAAGCTGGCTAGTCCTATCATAAATCCACAAAATACCACTGTTGAGGGAATTTTTTCGGCTGGTATGGCAACAGGTCCAAAAGATATCGTTGATTCCATCCTTGATGCTTCTTCTGCAGCAATGTACATTGACAATTATTTACATATTAATTTTGAGGATCTAAAAAGCGATGATGAGAAAAACATCATCCTGGAAACTATACAGTAAGAGGAGTTACAAGAAATGCATGAAACAAAGAAAAAAGATCAAAAATCTAAAGTCGGAGTGTTTATCTGCAAATGTGGTGGAAACATATCCGATGTAGTGGACGTAAATGACGTAAAACTTGAATTAGAGAAATATGATAATGTAACGCATACGGATATTGATACTTTCATGTGTTCAAGTGGAGGACAAAATAAAATTATTGAAAAAATAAAAGATGGTACCATTAATAAAGTAATTGTTGCATCCTGCTCACCGAAACTTCATCAGAAAACATTTAGAAAAGCTGTTATGAGAGCAGGTTTAAATCCATATGAATATGAACATGTAAATATACGAGAGCAAGATTCATGGGTTCATCATCACCAACACAAAGAAGCTACTAAAAAAGCAATCTCATTAATCAGAGCTGGCGTCGAAAAAGTCAAATTATCTGATCCTTTAGAAAAAATAAAGGTTGATATTTACGACAATGTAGCAGTTATTGGTGGTGGGTTAGCTGGATTACAAGCAGCCTTGAACCTAGCAAATAATGGTCATCATATAGATTTAATTGAAAAATCTGATCATTTAGGTGGATTTGTTTCAGAATTAGGAATTGTTTTTCCTTCTGAAAAACCTGCAAAAGAAATAATTGTAAAATTAATTGAAAATGTTCATTCCAATAATTCCATAACTGTTCATCTTAACAGTACTGTTGACCATTATGAAGGAACGATTGGTAATTTTAATTTAACAGTCAAAACATTTACCACAGATCAATACTTGCAAAAAGAAAGTAAAACAATTAAAGCAGGTGTTATTGTATTAGCAACAGGTTTTAAACCATATGAACCTTATGAAGGTGAATTTGGTTTTGGAAGTCCAAACGTAATCACCACCAAGGATCTAACAAATTTTCTAAAACCTGGTGGTCAATTTGATAAGAAATTGGAACTTAATAATAAACAAATTAAGTCTATTGGCTTTATGTACTGTGTTGGCAGTCGTCAAATTGAAGGTGTTCATGAACCCGGTCCATCTGGAAAATTAAATGCTTATTGTTCACGAATTTGCTGTACTACTGCACTTGGACTTGCTAATCAAATCAAAGAAAAATTTCCAACTGTAAACATCTTCAATTTTTATCGAGATATCCGAACCTATGGACGATTTCAAGAACAGAATTATTATGAAAAAGCATCCAAAAATGGAATTATTTTCTTGAAACATGCTGATAATGAGCTACCATTAATTTCAACTTCATCAACAGGTATAACAGTTTCAATAAAAGACCAATTAACATTTGGTGAAGAAATAGAAGTACCAGTAGATTTATTGGTATTAGTTATTGGTATGGAAGCTCCAAGTCAACCAAAAATCTTAGAGGATCTTGGCATTTCGACAGGACATGATGGATTCATGTTGGAAGTGCATCCAAAATTACAGCCAGTTGAAGTTGCACAAGCTGGAATATTTTTAGCTGGAACTGCCCAATCACCTATGTCCATGATTGAGGTTAGTTCATCCGCAGGTGCTGCATCAAGTAAGTCATCAATTCTTCTGAATAAAAAAATTGCTGAACTAGAACCATTTATTGCTGAAGTTAATGAGGTCATTTGTGACGGAAATGGATTGTGTGCAAAGGAATGTTCGTATGATGCTATTCAATTAGTTGGAAAATTTATTAATGGTGTTCAAAAATCCGTTGCACAGGTCAACGCGACCAAATGTACTGGTTGTGGCGCTTGCGTGGCAGTTTGTCCTAAAAATGCGATTGATGTAAAAGGGTTTAAGCTAAAATCATTTGAAGCAATGATTGATGCGATCGTTAAGGAGGTATAAGCATGCCAAATTCAAATTATAAAGTTGCAGTAGCTATACTTAAAGAACGAGTAAAAGAAGTTGATCCTGAATTGCTTGAAAGAATTAAATCTGATAAGAAAATAAAAAATGCTATCAAAAATTCCTTAAAAGGTAGCAATAATGATCTTTCTAAAGCAAAAACTATTCCAGAAATCGCTGAAGAAACAAACCTATCAATTAAGATAAAATAATCTTCATAGTTAGATTTCGCATAATATTTGTTTACTTTAAACACTCTCATAAGGATAAATGCACTTACGCCAATAAGAAAGAAAATGCCA
>DAHXPE010000138.1 GCA_027364495.1 Candidatus Heimdallarchaeota archaeon
TAGAGCTGCATCTCTTAGGGCATTACGATCCCCATCTGGCACTGTTAATCCATTCATTCCACTCTCAACGCTCTCTGATACCCCAGGAACATTGTATGCAACTGTTGGAGTTCCTGCTGCAGCTGCCTCTATTATTGATATCCCCCAACCTTCAGTTATAGATGAGTGTATATTTAACCATGCTTCGGAAACTGTTTTGGAAAGTTCTTCATCGGAAACCCTTCCTTTAAACGTTACGTACGAATTTAGATTTAAATTACTGACTAACAATTTCAACCTGGGCATTTCTATACCTGTGCCAATCATAGATAAATGAATATCATCAAACTCATCTAAAAGGCCGTTTAATAGATAAATCGCTTCTTCTGGTCTCTTATAGGATCGCATCCCTCCGTAATATACAATCGACGGTTGTTCTGTTTTTTTGCGTGGGTGAAACAGTCCATTATTAACACCAGGATGTATTAATGTCACAAGTTTTGAGTTTATACCCAATTCGATCAGATCCTGCAATGACGTTTTTGATATCGTAACGAAATTCTGATGCCTATAAATGAGGAAATACAATTTTTCAATTACAGTGATTATTTTTGCCATGACAAAATTTACTTGCCCAGGCAATGACCTAGCATGAAGGTGCAGAAAAGAGATGATGTTTTTTTTCCTTAAAAGAACAGGCATTATCCAAGGTACTGCATGACCTAAATCAGAGATTATTATATCATAATTACTTTTTAACAGAAATACGGGCAGTACTAAATGAGGTCCAGCACGGAATCCATACCTATAGATATCCAAACCATTGATTTTCTCGTGTCTCTGACAATTTTTCCATCCACCAGATAAAATTGTGACTTCATATCCATTAAATACTAGTCTTCCCCCTACCTCCAAGATAATCTTTTCGGCGCCTCCTGCCTTAGGATTCAAAGGATCTCGGTGTGCAAGCCATAAAATTTTCATAAAGTTTTATAGTGCATCTAATTATCAGTTAATATTATTTTCCAAGAATTTTGGTAAAAATTCTTATTTGCTAAAATTACTTTTCAATCTTCATCATAGTTCACAGAAGTTTTAGTATTTCATAAACCTGCAAGTTAATGAGATCTTTCATTTAGATTGTCCTTTTAATTTCCTCTAATTAAATGTTGAGAAGAACGTCCTTTGCGCAGGTATAAATCTCGCACTTTACTATGTCAATTCCAACATATCTTTTCAATCTGTCGCCTGTAGAGTTTATCTCAAATATTCCTAATTGATCTAAGATAATTATTTAATTCACAGTTATGTTGTATCATCATATTGAGGTATAGAATAAGAAACGAGAAGTGTGGTTCTACATATAGAATTAACTGAATATCAAATATTTCAAGTCAAGTTTGGATTCAAACCGGAATTTTAGAAAAAACATATACAATGTAAAAAAAATGGCTCAACAACTTTCAATTATTATTTTATCACCATATGTTTAGAATTTTCTTTTTTGTTTATTCCAATTATATACACATTATGCTCTCAAGTCGATTGAATGAATTTGACTAGTGATTACGTTTCGTAATGCTTAAAAAAAGGTTCTTTTTGTTAAATGATTCTAATTCTTTGTAGATGTATGATACCACAATAGTATTGAAAATAGCATAGATTTTCTTTACTATGATATAAAAGATATTGGAACCAAGTATTTGTATTTACAGTTCATTTGCTCAACCCCTGTTAAAACTTAATCATAGATGCCTTACCCACTTATATGAAATCAAAGTTTTATTCTATTCTTCAGAAATTTGTTGCACGTTTCTAGTTTTTATTTTTCGTATAAATATTAAAAATTCACGGATTCAGAAAGGTAAGATTCTTTCTCACGCCGCCATATTGATATACAACCTTAGTTTCTTTTCTGATGAATTTAAAAGTAGCTCTGAACCTCCAAACTTTTTGTGAGAGAATTTGTATATCGAAATTCAATTTATAAGTGAATTAAACTAAAAACGTTATATTTGAAGGCATGTAATAAATATAGCTACAATTTCAGATGAACAATAAAAGAGCAATATGCCAAATACAAAAATAATTATTGTGTGATCTTATATCTGAACTATATTGTGAACGATATATGATTAAAATAACAGTAATAATAACAGCATTTAATAGGAAAGAATTCTTGATAAAAGCAATCGAATCCGCCTTGAATCAAAGTCTAAATAGAGAGTATTATGAAGTAATAGTTTTGAAAAATTTTATAGATGAAAGCATTGATTCTTTCATTAAAGAACACAAGTTATTATCAATTTATTCCCAAGAAAAATTATATCCCCGATGGATTTTCGAAGCAGTAAAAGTATCAAATGGAGATATAATTTGCTTTTTAGAAGATGACGATCTCTACAAAGATAACCATTTGGAGGCGATTTATGTCGAATTTAGTCATTATGAAAAGTTAGGTTTCCTAAAAACTGGTTTTGAGCTATATTCCGAAATAGATGACATAAAAATATACGATGTTTTTAAAAAAGTTTATAAAAATATAGACGTCACCTCTTTGGATGATTCTCTCGTTAAATTGTTGAAAATACAAAGATATGGTATTAATGCCATAATTAGTGCTATTGGTATAAAAAAATCTATTCTAATTAAAGCTGAATCTTTTCTAACAAATTTTTATTTGTTTGATTATTTCTTACCATATTTTGCTCTTTTTGAAGGTTATGATTTAATAGCATTGTCTGATGTTTCAATCCGCTACCGTATTGGAGATAGCTGGACGCACATAATCAGTGGAGACATTCAAAAGAATATAATACAAAAAGATAACCTTTTAAAAAATGTGATTAAAGATTATAATGAAATGAAATATATATTCAAATCAAAGAAGCATTTCTTAAATGCCATAGACTACCAAATTGTTAAACTTAATATTGATTTAGGA
This sequence comes from Candidatus Heimdallarchaeota archaeon, assembly GCA_027364495.1. Next base: position 2,924 of record DAHXPE010000138.1, read on the forward strand.
ACGCTGTCTAATTTCAAAAGAAAACCTGAGGTCATTTTACTATATATTTACTGCTCAATAATAGAATTGAATGCAAAAAGAATTGCGTATCTATTCTTATTTTTTATTTATAGGTTTTCCGGACGTAGGTTAATGTCTTGGCCCCCTAAATAGATCGACAACACAGGTTAATCATTATAGAAAATGGCATATACGGAGTCCTCTGTGATATGAGTCACACATATTATAAATCATAAATAAAACTACATCGATCCAATAAGAAAGAAAAAAATAAATGCTCAGTTAAGACGACATATGGATTTCCAAGAGATGTGTTGAAGAAAAAAAGAATCTTAAACAAAATTTCCCAAGAATTGATTGAACAAACCAATAATAAGATATATTCTATATTCTATACCTTAAATTGGCAAATTAAAATGGAAGATCACAACACAAGAAAAGATATAAGAAAAAGGCAAGTAACTTTGATAAATGCATATCCCTTAGGAACCGGTATTGGTGAATATGTGCGAGACCTAATGAAAATAAATAGTATAGAAGTAATAAGTTTGATATTTAATCAAAATACAATGAAGAATTTTTCATATCCTGGAGTTATTAAGATAGGTCGATTTCCGCATTTTCAAAATAAATTTGATTTTCTACTTAACGCTTACTTTCAACGTCTTTCTTTCTCCAGAGTTTTTAAATCTTTAAACGATAGAACCTTGAAACAAAATATAGTCCATTATGCTGATCCGAGCATTAGTCCTGCAACAAATTTTGATTTAAGTCTTGTGACTATTCATGATACCATATTCTTTGATAAAACCTTAGCGGGTGGTGGACCATTTAATTTAAGATTTAGGTATGTTATAAAAAACTTAAAGATCTATAAACAATTTGAAAACATAATTACTATTTCAAACAAGGTTAAGAAAGAACTCACTGATTTAGGTTGGAATAACAGTATATCTGTGGTTCCTTATCCTGTGTCCGAATCTTTTAAATTCTTAAACGCAAAAAAAGAAATGAGAAGCAAACTCGGTTTGCCTCAAGATAAAATATTAATTTTATCAGTATCAAATGATGTTCCAAGAAAAAATCTTAAAACCGTAGACAAAACAATGAAATTATTAGACCACCGTTTTAAATTAATAAGAGTGGGTACTAAACTTGGTCAAAGTATAACTTTTGATTATATTGATAACCAGGAAAAAATGAATATGATTTATAATGCCTCAGATGTCCTTCTATTTCCTTCATTGGATGAGGGATTTGGAAGACCACTTGTTGAAGCAATGGCTACAGGATTGCCAGTTGTAGCATCTAATATAGACGTGCTAAAAGAAATGGGAAAAGATGCTCCTCTGTTCGTAGAGCCTACTCCAGAGGAATGCAAGAGAGGTATACTCGAAGTTCTCGCTGATAGTGTTAAATACTCTAAAAATGGAATAGAACAATCTAGGAGGTTTTCTTTCCAAACGTTTGAAAACAGGATGGAACAAGTTTATAGAAATATGATTAAAAATTCCTAAATTTCTATCCTAAAATTGAGTACGAAAATTGTGAGATGCCGATGGGATTGTTATATCCCATAATAGAGTACATTTTCAGAATAGTGCCCGTATCACCAGTGAACGTTATGTAATAAAGGGGAGCAATTAGTCCATCGTTCATAATTTTAGAATTTTCTTTTAACAGAATGGCGTTAGTTTCATTAATGATTAAAGTTTCAGACAAATTTCCTGATGTTGAGAAAATCACAGTAATATTTGAAGTGTTTACTGGGATAGATAAGTTATTATAAAATATAGACACAGCGCCATTCTTCTCTTCCACACCGAACTCTGGTTTAATCAAAGTCCAAGGTGTCATTTTCAATATTGTTTCATAATTCGATTTTGCAGAACAAACCGAAATTTGTGTTACAATTGATAAATTTTTAGGATCATAATGTAAATTTGAACCGACTACAGCATATCCTGAAGAATTGCTAGTAATTTCCATATAATTTTTATATATAATGTGTGCCCCACCGCTAATGTTTTCATAAAATGCACTATTATTAGTTCTCAAAAGTGAGTAATACTTGAAAACATCAGCTCCATTATCTAATTGAAAAGGAACATTCGGAAGATTCGGATTTTCCCCCTCATAAAGGCCATTCATAACGACATATTTAGAAAAAACCACATATATATAAAAAGAAGAAAAAGATCTTAAAATTTGATCAAGTTTTAGATAATATGTTGAAGAGGAATAAGTATTTGCGTTTCCACTATATAAGAAAGAAGGAATGAGAGTAAGATTGGAATATGTAAATTCTACGTTTGAAAGGTTTTCAAACTCAAATTTTTGAAATTTTGAACTATTTATGACAATAGTTTGAACATAGTCTGAGGAGGAAGATAAATTTGAATTGTTCGTTAGAATAATTTTATATTTAGCCACGATCGATGAGTTTTGAACTATATTAGTTGGACCAATTTTGTAGAGAATACTGTAACCAGAAGTAAGATTCACTTCAGTAATCTTTCTAAATAGAGAGCCATGTCCATTTGTAGGATTTCCATAGAGTTGTACATAGTACTCATCCAATACTAAATAGTTTCCCAAATAATTCGAAATAAGGTAACTACTGTTTACTGGATTACTGGTGGGCCAAAACTGGACATAATTATTCGTTGGAGAATAGTAGCTTAGGTCTGGTGTCAAAGCCAATGAAACTACCGTTTGGTTTACAATACCATGATTGGTCATATAAAGAGAAACTTCCATATCTGCTTGACCGGAATTAAAAGCACCGTCTATATTATTGCCACTCTTGTATAACTTCAATCCTAATTGATTCGAATAGCTGAAATCCGGGACGGGGTTAACTATAGCAGGAACTATTAATAATAAAAGTAAAAGTGTTAACAAAGCGTATTTACTTCTTTCGTTCCTCAATTGATAAATAACCGATCTGTTTTTCTCAAATTTTTCATTTTTTGAATTTTTGTAGTAACCTCTTCTATCTTCTATAAATTTTTCAAGTGACTTCATCGCTGATGTTGAACCAAAAGCACTTAGCACAAGAACCTCAGGCAACAAGAAAATTACAAACCCAGTTACACTGCGAAAATGGGTGGTTCCAATTAAAAATGTTAAATTTCCTGCAAAAAATAAGATAGAGATCAAACTTAAACCCAAATCTATTTGCATATTTTTGTGGCTGATAAAATCGGAAATAGAACGAAAAACACCATAAATAAAGACTAGCAAGAGGAACAGTGGCGTTTGGAGAAATAAATAAATAAACGGTGAGTACCATGGGTCATTAGGAACTGCTTTCCCCAAAAAGAATACTCCAAGATTATATACTCCGGAGCTAACTGTAAGAGGAAATGCTATTTCTTTTATAGTGTAAGAAAAGGTGGAAATAGGATTTATTAGAAAATCTGGATTTAGGAATAGAAATAATATTAATGGTATTATTAATATATATATACTAAACAGTTTTAAGATTTCTATGGAGGAATATCTAAGAGATTTATATTCTCTTGAATTTATTATTTTGTATGATATTATTATTAGCGTGTAGATAAAAAAGAGAAATGCATAAAACTGAATTGAAATCATAATGGCAAGTACAACGGATATTTTGATTAATGTTTTAGGCTTTGAAAGATCAATTGAATTAAGTAGGTATAATAACATAAATGAAAGAGGGATAATGAATGCTCCTGTTTCAGCTATGGTTGTATTAAAAAGTAATAATGGATTAAAAAATATGTATAAAAAAAGAAAAAAAGTAAATAATAATTTTTTTCTTCCCATTTGCACTATAATATAGATATAAATTAAGTCACTAAGAATTATTAAAAAAATTCGAGCGAATAATGTTGACAAAGTTAGACTTGGAATTTGAGTGGAGTTCCTCCAGAGATAATTCATTATGAAAATTCCAAATCCCATTGCTATCCTATAAAATGGAGGTTTTACAACGTCAATTCCAAGGCCACTCAAATTCGGAGAAGTAGAGAAAACATAGTGAAAAAATAAGTTAGATTCAAAAACATTTGGAAATTCATCTATAAAAATAGCCTCATTAACTGCAAACAAAAATCGTAATATGTTGGATATCAAAAATATTGAAGCAAATATTATAATTAATAAAAAATTGTTCCAAGGTTTATTCACAATTATGCCTCCTGATTTATAGTATATAAAAATTTCTTTAGTTTATTTGCAATATAAACCAAAGAAAAAGATTGAATGACTTTACTTCTCGCATTGCTTGAAAGAAACTGCATTTTTCTTTCATTGTTCATTAATGACCTCAGAGCCGATTCAAGTTCAACTACATAATTACTTATTATTATACCATCAACATTATTTACTATTGCAGACCTTGAACCATCATTATCCACACATATTGTTGCACAACCACAGCTCATAGCTTCAAGCACAGCGTTGCTCAAACCTTCTTCTATTGAAGGGTTAACAAAAATTTTAGATCTCGCCAACAATTCTAATTTCTCGTCTTCTCCGATATAACCTAAAAAATTGATATACGGTTCTACTCCTAAGCTAGAACTTAATTTCTTGTAATATTGAAGGTCTTTGCCATCCCCTGCAATTACGATTTTAAATTGTGTTCCTTCAACTACACGTGCAACTTTAATCAAAATTGATAAGTTTTTTTGCCTTTCATCTATTCTTCCCACGTAAAGGATAATATTTTCTCTGTCTTCCCAATTTCTAGGGAAGTAGCGCTCTACGTCTATACCTACACCGAGTTGAAAAGCTGACATTGGAAAAATTTCGTTAAAATCAGAAGTCGCTTTACTATTTAATGTTAAAAAGAAAACTCGCCCATAAGTGCTTACAAATCGCAATATTATTTTTATAAAGTCTCTTGAGAATGGTACTCCCTTTAAATTAATAGGAGTGGCTGAGTGAACTAGATGAATTCTTTTAACTTTCTTAAACCCAGAAAAAATTGACAATAATTCGCCGATGTAATATCCATCTGTAGATATTATTAAATCAATATTAATATTTAATTTTTTAAGCCCTTTTTTTAAATAAAGTAATTCAAAAAATAAAGGTAAAGCAAGTAATAATATTATGAGTACTCTGTTTCTTCTTTTAATTATTTTATTCAACAAAAAATCCATGTAAATTTTCATTCTTCCATATTTTACTACAACAATATTTTTTTTAAGGTTGTTAACATAAAATTTTTCAAAACTAGTAAGCAAGAATAGATTGAAGTTGTCATCTAGACTATTCATTAAACGTGAGTTATATATTTGCCCACCGCCTATATCACCTATCCCCAAATCAATCCAGAGAATATTCATTTTTATGTCTGATGTCATTCGACTTAATAAAAGTCGATTTCTTTAAAAACTTATCTCAGAAGATTATTATCCGTAAATTTTGCATTAACCCCCTATATACTAATTATCAACATTTATAAAACAATTGATTTATAATATTCACTATGCACGCTTTGAAAATCATTTTGATTTAAAGAAAAATGTTAAAGAGTTTAAGATATCTTTTTTGTATCAAAAATGAAGATACCAATAGCATGGTATGGGAACCAACCCTGATTCGGAACTGATTGCAGGAGTATATCTATAAAACTGAGATTAGTCCTCTTGGAAACGAGTGAAACTCGGAGGAAAACGGTGTCATATATAGATTATTCAAGAAAGTCCAGTCCTTGATTGTGGTGAGTTAGTAAATTTACCAGAATGCGAAGAATATTAAAGTGCTTGTGAAGTCCATGGATTGCGGGATAACAAATCCAAAATATCGAATTACCTCTCTGAACTTTTTAAAATTGTTGATGAATACAGATGAGAGGTCAATTCTGAAAATGCAAGGATCTAAGAATATAACTCACTTCTTAAAAAATGAATATATCCTATTTCGAAAATTGTATCATTACACTCCATAATAAAGAGAGAATAAGTATTATATAATTAGTATAATTAATTCTCTATAATCGATTATGAAAAGTTAAATCCAATGAGCTTTTTGAATCTCAATTGAAAATTGGGAAGCGGAATGTAAAAAAAATAAATTTAGACTAAAAATCAGAAACAAATTATAGGTGGGACAACTCTTAAATTCCAATTACCAAAGGAAAAAGAAAATATGAAAAAAAGACATGTTTCCATATTTCATTGTGTTTATATTCACTGTGAACATTGAAGTGAAGCACTTTCCAATTTAACCAATAATGCTGAAACCTCAATGTATTCAACTGAACACTTTAAGCGAATATGTTGAGATTCCTTTAAAGCTTAGAATACTTTTTAAACTCTGTCAACATACCATCTATGTTGATATCCATAATTCTTGCTGCAGGTCCTGGCACAAGAATGAGACCTCTTTCCTACTATGTGCCAAAAATACTTCTACCAGTTAAGGGACAACCAGTTTTAGATTACCTCCTAAGCAATTTGAAAGAACTCAATATTGAGGATCATTATATAGTTGCTTCTGAACATTTGGATACTATAGAAAGATATCTTAAAAATACTGGAATAGACAATGTTAAGGTTGTTAGAGGACTTGGTTGGGAAACTGGTGGTGATTTGTCCATCGCACTTGAACAAATTTCTAGGAATGAAGATACAGCGATTATGAATGGGGACATTATAACTGATGTTAATATGGCAAAACTTTATAATAAACATAAAGAGACTGGGAATCTTGCAACAATAGCTATTTTTTCACTTGAAGACAGAGAGGAGGCAAAGAGATTTGGAAGGGTAACTTTGGAGGACGATTCAAAGATAACAAGATTTGAAGAAAAGTCAGCAAAAAGTGAAGATATTCCTGCATTAGTCAATACTGGATTTTACATATTCGATCGAAAGTTGATCGAACAGAGAACTTCATACTTTGTTCCAAAACGCTTTAAACTTGAAAATACCATTTTTCCAAGACTGGCTGAAGAAAAGAAGCTTTCTGGTTACGTTGCAAATGTCAATTACTGGTGGGACGTCGGAACTATGGATTCCTACTTAAAAGCTGAAAATTTTATGATAAATAAAAAGGGGATCGTTCCGCCTTGAAGACATTTGATCCTATGAATGACCGGATAGCAGTTATCGGGTTGGGTTATGTTGGACTCCCACTTAGTCTTTTACTTGCTCGTCAGTTCCTTATCATTGGATTTGACACTGACATAGAAAAAATAAAAAAAATAAAAATTGGTGAATCGCCGATAACTGAACCAGGAGTAGATAAACTTCTATTTGATAAAGATATACTTCATAATTTGCAAATTACCCATAAGACAAGTCAGCTCAAGAGCGCGAAGATTAAGATTATTACTGTTGGAACACCGTATGATTCAGTAACCGACTATATTGATTACTCGCAATTAAATGAGGCGTTTGACCTTCTGAAAAATAATCTTAGAAATGGCGACATAATCATACTAAAGTCAACAGTCCCACCAGGCACAACAAATAAAATAGTCAGAGGGAGAATTGAAGGCTATGGATTCAAGGTTCCAGATGAGATAGGAATTGCATTTTCACCAGAAAGGATGGTAGAAGGACAGGCCATTAAAGATTTTACTTCTCTTCCAAAAATCATTGGCGCATCTGATTCCGAGACTTTTGATATCGTGGCAACTCTGCCATGTTTTCCTTGAGAATTTTCAAGTCAATGCTTTTGTATTCAC
>DAHXPE010000140.1 GCA_027364495.1 Candidatus Heimdallarchaeota archaeon
TCTTAGTAATATTGAAAGAATCATAACAGCAGTTCTATCTTGTTTATTCAATTGGCTATGCTTGCTATGAACAATTATATTAATCATATCGGTTAATGGTGCCGGCCTTACAAATCCATCTGTTCCCCTGTATCTTCTTAGAGACCCACCTATATTAAGCATAGTTATTCGTTGATCCTTTTTTGTAAAGGTGGTATTGGTTTTAGCTAACAATCCGTCTTTTTTGGATGAAAGATCAAGGCTGGTTCTTTTTGCACGATCTAAAAATCTAATCAAAAAAGAGAATGAACCAGACAATCCTTTGTGTGCAGCTCCGAGAGTTACCACAAATCTTATTTTATTTCTATCGTCGAAGTTTTTAATGAAATATCTAGCAATAATTCCTCCCATACTATGGCCAATTAAATCAATTGTAGTATAACCAGTAACAAGATCAAATATAACTTTAATAATAGCATTCAGGTGCTGTGAGTTTTTTTCAAGACCAATTTTATAATCAAATAATTCCATTCCAAATATATTCCTAAAACCTGCTCCCCAGAGTCTCTGAACCATAAAATTCCAAGTTACATGACTTGAGCGATACCCATGTATTAAAAGTATTGGACGATAACGATCTTTTTCATTTAATAGTTCTTTATCTGGAAGTTGATAAATAAATCGCCACAATCGAAGGGTATCATCCACTAAAACCCAATGGTCATCTAATTCTTGTACTCTGGATCCAGGTTCTATATCTTTGACATCATCTATAACCGGATAATCTTTTAAATTAATATTTTGATCAGTGTTACTCATTAATCATCACAAGCTGATCTTAAAATGGTATTAGAAACCTAAATGGAACTATTTTGGTTTTTTTGGAACATTTAAATTGATTTCATTATTAAATAATACTGCTATTTCAGCCTTTGTTTACATAAATTAAAATTTGTCTAAATTTTTATAAAATTAGCATTTTGTATAATTTTAAAAAAAATTCAAAAGTTGAATGTCTCTATGGAAACTCTAATTGCTTGGATTAATAATAATCCAATTCCAGCAGTATCCTACGCTATAACAATTGCTATTGCACTTGTATCACTTTATGAGTCTTATAAAAATAAAAAGAAATTTGATCAACTTAATAAAGAGAGCTTGGTATCGAAAGTAGCAATTGATTTTGACTATAAAACAGAAAAAACAGATAAATATAAGATTGTAAAAGGTAAAATGACTTTTACTAATAAAGGAACCACAAATATAAAACTTATCAAACTTAATTTTGATGTAAAAAATAGAAATGACGAATTAGAAAAGGCTTTTGTTCCTAACAGTCCGGATGAGAAATACAGCATTATTTCAGAAGGGGTTAATTCATTAAACCTTTTAGGCTTTAATAATAGTAAACAACTTAGTTTTATGAATCCAGAAGACAAATTCTTTCAAGTATTTAGGACGGATTCAGCTTATGTTATGCCTAAAGGTGCTAAATCAATTAATCTTATCCTACCAGAATCGATAAATGATTATGTGGATAAATTTATAGTAAAAAATATTAACGATGTCTATACTTTATTCAAGGATTTTGAAAGAAATCAATCAGAAATTATTCAACGATTAATTGGTAACATATTAATTCGAGAAATTAGAGGGTTTCAGTTATTTCCAGGTGAATCTATGACTCAGGAATTTGCTGCGACCTTTTCAGGTAGTGGTTCAGTAATCTTAAACGTTGAAGCCTCTTCTTTACGTTTCTTACGACGATCCATTAGTAAAGGTGAAGAATACAAAGCTCTTGTTGATAAATGTGTTAATTCTAAAAATATGGATGAAATTTCAAAAGCTAAAATGATTGAATTACTCAAAGATAGTCTAAAACCAGCTACAACTGATGTTATGGACCACAGAAAGACCTTCTTAATATTTCTACCTTAACAAAGTTTTTTAAAAAAAATCCTTT
>DAHXPE010000165.1 GCA_027364495.1 Candidatus Heimdallarchaeota archaeon
TTTACATCATCATAAATAAACATCCTCGATGAAACTGGTACTCCCATTGGTCTGACCAATGATTTTATAAACTTCTGAAAACCTTCTACTTGCTCATCAGGAGTTATAATAAACATAAAATCATCATAGGACATATGTAACTTTTGAGATATTTCTTCAATGCTGGATGCATTTGAAATCAAGTATAAAATATCATGTAACGAATCACCAGTTTTATTACTCAGTCTTGTTGCAACTTTGGATGTTTCAACACCTGAAGCAACTTTAATGAGATCTTCTGTTGATAAAATTGTTCCTGTTTGATTTCCTATTGCTGTTCCTAATTCATCCAAATGTGAAATTTGTGATAGTAGCCGATCCATTGATACCTTAGAGAGATCTACTCCAGCAGTTGATAAACCTGCTTCAATCAAGGTTCTATTTCGCAAGAAGGAATTTTTAAATTGTGAAGCTAGTTTCCTCAGGTTAGTTTCCTTTGAACGAATATATAAACTTGTTATTGCAAAGAATAGTATAAAAGTTGCAAAAAATCCAATCCAATTTAATTGTGTAAAGACCTGCCTATCGTAGTTATAACCTATTGAAGTCGATGCAACCGTTGTTAAGACTGTTTGAGTTGAAGTGTAGGTTTCTACTGAATTTGTTAAAATAGTCAAAGTATTAAGTGAAAGTGGTTGCTCATAAGCATCATAATATCCTTCTGAACAATTAATCAGCATTAAAAAAGAACCCTGAATTTGAACAGCTCCATTGAAAGTGATATTTAAAGCAAAAGATGTTGAAGAATTAAATGCAATTTCTGGAACCATTGTTGGACTCCATGTATAGGAATAGTTGAATGCTGAAAAATTTGCTAATAAAATTGGAGTTATATCATGAAAACTGAACAGTGGATTTTTATTTGAAACCATCATTCCAAAAGTAATGGAATTCTCTTGCTGATTTCCATTTAAATTAGTGGAATTCAATTGGGTTACACTATCGATAAAAATAGGAGGTTGATAGGATGATAATCGATCGAGTACTGTCTCATTTTCACTTACATTTGACCATTTAACTTTGAATTTCCAAATACCCTTTTCAGGAAAATCTATAATTAGTGAGAATGGATTATTTGTACTAATTAAATTAAAATTATTTGGTAAAGTATTGTTATTCAGATTAAGGATTGTGCCATTAGGATAGGTCACAACAGGAACTATTGCAACTGATGTATTTTCCCAATTTATATCCCATTTAAGTCGTCTCTGATTTTCTGTTACATTAAATGTATATAATTGTCTTGAACCGCTATTGGTCATATTAAATCCATCTGACAATAATTCTACCCATCCAGAGGCGCTATCTCGTGCTTTTAGAAAAGATTCACTAATTGAAAGGGGATTATTACCAGCAAAATACTCACCAAAGGTTCCGTAACTTTGGTTTAAGGAAATATTTGATAAAAAATTTGCATCAAATTGAGGGTAACTTCCTGAATCAAACAAACCTATGGTATCAATTTTGATATTATTGTTTCGAGCAAATGCAACGGGGCTCATTGATAAAGGTGTTTTATAATTAGAAGAGTAATTACTAGCTAAGCTTAAAAAACCAGAATAATTTCCATTTTGGACTGGAATGCTAAAAGGACCATCGTTATCTACGCCATCAGTTAACAAAATTACGGATTTTAGAGATGGTCCTGATCTTGGATTATTTACCAATAATTGTAATGAAAAATTTAATCCTGCCCAAATATCCGTTGAAGATCCGGTTGACCCACCAGTAGTGATCGAATTTGTTTTATTTTGAAAATAGTTAAGAAAAGTCTGATTTTTAACATAACCTAACCCCGTTTGGTAAGCTGCATCATTAACCCAGCTTCCACCAGTACCACCAAAATTAACAAAACCAATTCTATCATTTGTATTAAGAGTTTGAGCTGATTTGTTAAGCGCTGTTATTAAACTCGTTATTGCTGCTTTTGCATTTGAAAGTCGTGTTCCAGCCATACTTCCAGATGTGTCTAGACAAACAACTATATCTGAATCAATCAAAGGAGGAGGAGATTGCTTAGCTAAAAAAACACTTTGTCCTTGCGTTACATTTAAAGATACATTTCTTTGAGAGATTATTTGAGTAGTTGTCTGATTAGTTACATTTATCACATGATTCTGAGGTATTTGTGTAACTATTGCTATTGGTGGAAGTGTTATAAATATGTATAGTGGAAGAGTAAGCATCATCAACGTTAAAACTGATATTGGTTTCCAATGCTTTTTGAATACTTTCCAATGATAGGATTTTTTAGTAGATTGCACAACCTTCACGTTTCTGATTTTAGTATTTGAATCTCAATCTCAAAATTAAGATTAGATATTTGAACTTTTGGTGTTCTTACAAACCATGGGACTAATTCATTCACTATTTAAATACATTTTGTGTCTGAAGTACTAATTACAATAAAATCGGTGTAAGAATTACTGTAAAGGTGTTCAAAAAATCAAAATAAATTTAATTTTTAGTAAAAAAACTAGTAAAAATAAAAAAAATTTAATTTTTTATTTAAAATTATCTATTTTATTCGAAAAATACAAAATGAGTTTAAACATTCGATTAAAAAATTTTGATTAAAAAACCTTTGATTCTAGTTTTGAAAAAAAAATAACCACTCAATTAATCAAAGAAGTCAGGTCTCTAAATCTGGTTTAGATGTAAGTTGAATATCTAATGAATTGCTGATTTTATATTTATAAAATAACACTGAAAAAATCCAGCAAAAAATAAATATACCGATTATTGTTACTCCAAATATTGTAGGCCAATCTCCATTATTAAATATTGATAACATTCCCCAGAAAGAGCCTGATAAATTTAATTCCTGAACTACCAGAGATATTATCTCTAGGGTTGCCACAACGTAGGCTACAATCACTGAAATTGCCGTCATTGATAAATTGTACCAGAGTTTTTTAAGCGGATTGTCAAATGCCCATTTGTAAGCAAAAGTCATAAATAACCCATCCGACGTATCAATTAAAACCATTCCCACTGTAAAGAGTAGTGGAAATATTAACAACATATACAGAGGTATTTGTAAATATGCCCCTGCAATAGTTGCTGAAATTGCTAGAACGGCCACTTCAGATGCTGTATCAAATCCTAACCCAAATAACAAACCTACAAAATACATTTGATATTGATTGGATAGTATGTTAAATATTTTATTAAAATATCTGCCCATAAACCCTCTTTTTAACAAGACATCATTTACTGCTTCTTCGCTAATCCCACCATTCTTTCTGGCTGTTTTGTAATGTTTCCACAGATCTATTAATATAAAGAAATTTAAAATAGCAAGAATATACAGAAATATACCACTTATTAAAGTTCCAATGATTCCACCAATATTTTGAAAACTTGAAAAATTTTGAGTTACAAGTCTGCTAGCAATAATAATTGCAATAGTCATTAAGAGAACAACCGTAGAATGTCCAAGTGAAAAAAAAGTCCCAGTGAATTTTGAATCTTTACCTTCTTGCATAAGTTTTCTAGTGGTATTATCTATTGCTGCTATATGGTCAGCATCAACAGCATGTCGAAGTCCAAAGGTATAAGCTAATGTTCCTAATGTCAAGAAAGTTGCTAATATTTGAGTACTACCTTGTTGAACATTAACAAGTCCACTGGCTTGATTACTTACTGAAATAAGCATTCCAATTAGTAGTAATGTCACTGTAACTATTATTCCATAAATTAGTCCTACAATGGTCCAAGTTTTTTTTGTGGATTTACTCATAAGTCGAACCTGTTGAATAACAACTAAATTGAAAATAACAATTTGTTAGTAAATAAGAAAAATTAGTAATTAAGAAATACCAATGTGTGAATTTAAAAAATAACATCTGACCAATAAAGAATCCTTGAAATAAATATGTAGCCACATAAATTTTTCTTTATTTGATTAGAATATCTTAAAAAAAATAAAACGAACATAAAAATATATTTAAACAGATTTTTTGACTATTTCCAGAGCAGCGATTGTTCCTTCACCAACAGCAACAGTTATCTGCCAAGTTCTCTTGTCTCTAATGTCACCAACAGCATAAACGTTTTCAATATTTGATTCCATAAGATCATTAGTTGGAATATAGCCATATTGATTTACCTTCAAACCTGTATCTTTAAAAAGGTCCGAATTAGGTAACATTCCCACAAATATGAATACACCATCTTTGGTAAGGGAAAAATGTTCTTTTGTTTTAAGATTTTCAATCTCAACAGTTATTTTTTCACCTTCTTTTGTAAAAGCTCTGGGTTCATGGGACCAATAGATTTCAACTTTTGGATGAGTCAGTATTTTCTTTGCTGCTATTTTTTCTGCTTGCAATTCATCAAATTGATGGATTATGGTCAATTTTTTGACAAATTTAAGTAATAAAAAGGACTCTTGAATTGCACTATTGCCACCTCCGATAACAAAAATCTCTTTGTCTTTATAGAATTCCCCATCACAAGTTGCGCAATAGGAGATTCCCTGACCTTTATATTCAAGTTCACCCGGAAGACCTAATTTTCTAGGTGATCGGCCGGTAGCAATAATAACATAAGATGCGGTTATTTGTTGTTTGCCATCAATTTCTATTAATTTTTTCTCACCAGAAAGTGAAAGTTTTGTTATATCAGAAACAAGGTTGAATTCGGTGCCATATTTTGAAGCTTGATCTTTCATATTTTGAGCAAGCAGATATCCGGGAATTGGCTCAATAAAGCCTGGATAATTGGCTACCTGATGAGTTGATTTTACTTGCCCACCAGCAGAAGATTCATCTATAACTAAAGTCGAAAGACCTGCTCTTGATGTGTATATCGCAGCTGTCAGTCCAGCTGGTCCAGCTCCTAGAATAGCAACATCGTAATGTTTAGGTTCTGAATTCATATTTTTCACTAAATTTTTACTACTGACACCTTACTGAAGATAGGTTGAAATGATATCTTTAACTTGTTTTGCATCTTGAATACTGGAGGTAGCTTTAACTACTTTTCCGTTTTTAAAATAAATGGTATAGGGAATTCCTCTAAAATTACGGCATTCAGGCAGATTTCTGATTATATCAGCTTCTGGATGGTCAAAAAGCATGTCTCTAAAAGCAATATCTGGATGTTTTTCACGCAAACCTTCCATGATACCATAAACAGGTATGCACATGGGTCCCATTCGACCACAGACTATAACAACTTTTTCATTTTCTTTTATTAATTTTTCAACCTCAGCTCGTGAGTTTAAGTGTTCCAAATTTGTTCTTAATAAGTAATTAGATTGCATTTTTATCACTATTATTAATTTTCAATCTTTTTTTTTCTCTAATTATCTTTTCAGAGATAATTAATTATTTATAACCAATGGTTATAAATATTTGGTTATATACAGTGAAGAAAAAGAGGAAACGATATAGTGGTTTATAAGAAGTATTTCAATAATTTGGCTCTAAAACATATGTTACTTATAGTATTATCGCTATAAACAACTTATAATGGTAGTGAAGAAGGGATTTCAATTTTAGAAAAAACTTAATTACTTGTAAGATCAACTAATCGTGTAGCAAGATTGAACTTAGCACATTCAGGTTCTAATGTAACATTATTCAAAGAAAAACAAATTAGATACTTAAATCTCGATTAATTTACATTATTCTAGAAAACATCTCCATAACTATTTTAATTTACCTTTAAATTAGTAATTAAGAAATACCAATGTGTGAATTTAAAAAATAACATCTGACCAATAAAGAATCCTTGAAATAAATATGTAGCCACATAAAT
>DAHXPE010000253.1 GCA_027364495.1 Candidatus Heimdallarchaeota archaeon
TTGAATCCTCAAAAAAATAGAGCTGGAAACAGAATATATACTAATAAAGACATTCAATTAATTCTTCAAATAAAAAATTTATTAAGAGAAAAAAAATACACCATAGAAGGAGCAAAAAAAATTCTCGAAAATTATCCTTCAGATTTGGTAACAATTAATGAAGAACCAGAAAATCAAATTGTTAATTCAAATCAAAATTCAAATGAAGTAAAGAGAGATAAATCCTCTATAAAAAAGGATCTTGAAGAAGTTAAAAATGTATTGGAGTTCTTATTAACTAAATTATGAAATCCGGAACGTGGCGCAGCCCGGTAGCGTACCTGAATGGGGTTCAGGTGGTCGTGGGTTCAAATCCCACCGTTCCGACTTTATAAGGTACTTATATGGTACCTTTTTTTATTTTAAATTTTCATAATTCTAATAAAAAATATTTATTATGAGGCACTGGAAATGTTTGAACATAAATTAGAACCTTTGTTAACAAAAGAAAAATATTTATTACGAATTACAAACCATTTATTAATTGCAATGAGTGTTGTTGTCATATCACTTGCAATTGGAGTGTTTGGTTATCATTTTATAGAAGGATTGAATTGGATCGATTCATTTCTAAATGCATCAATGATTCTTGGTGGAATGGGACCTGTAAACGAATTACACACAGCTTGGGGTAAAATATTTGCTGCACTCTATTCATTGTTTTCTGGTATCATATTTCTTGTTATAGTCGGAATTGTTTTTGCACCAATTTATCATAGGTTTCTTCATAAATTTCATATGGAAATAAAATAGTTCTTTAATTAATCGTGAATCTTTTTATAAATATTTATTATCATTTTATTTGAACTTTAAGAATCAACTAAATTATACTTTCTTATCGCCATGAGTAAATGGGAAATATTAAATAAGATAAAGAGGTAACTTCATGAAATATTTATTCAAATTGCTTTTTATTCTTTTATTTGTATATGGATGTTCAAACCCAGTCAAAATTGATCTTAAAAATTATTCAAATCAGATTAAACAGATTAGCGCGCAAGAAGAAGATGCTTTAAAAAGATGGAATTCAGTTTCCGGAGCTAATTTTGTAAATGATGGATATATGTATCAGGCTTTAGATACATATATAATTGATAATTATAGTCAATTTTTAGATAAGCTAATTGGAATAAAACCACAGACGAAAGAAATTCAAGAGTTAAATAATATTTATATTCAAGCCGCTCAAAAACAACTAAACGGTTTTAAGATGATGAGAGATGGTTTAGAAAAACATAATAAAGATATTATGAATAAATCCTATCAACTTTTAACTGAAGGAAGATCTGAAGAGAAAAACTGGGTAAATAAATTTGAAGAGCTTTCTAAAACCCATAGATGATAAATGTTATCTAATCAATTCAGCTAAGAAATAATATTGTGCGATAAACGCTCTCTTTTTTCAATTATTCTTCCATAAGTTTTTTAATACAGTTTTTATTTTTATTTTTGCACTGAATTTTAATTACGATGTGAATTGATGGAAATCTTATCTGATAAACCTAAATGCCATTGCGGAATATTTGGCATTTTTAATAATGAAACTGCTGGTGTAAATACTTATTACGGATTACTTGCTCTTCAACATAGAGGACAGGAAGCCAGTGGAATAGTAACTAAAAATCTTAATAAAAAAGGAAATTCAGTATTTAATCTGCATAAAGGAGAAGGACTTGTTTCTGAAGTATATTCTGATCAAAAAATATTTAAAGAAATATTAACTGGCTTTTCAGCAATAGGACATAATAGATACTCGACAACCGGCTCTTCAGAATCACAAAATAACATACAGCCATTTGTTGTTCATTATAGATTAGGCAATTTGGCTGTTGCTCATAATGGAAACCTAACAAATGCTAAACAACTTCGCGAAGAGTTAGTGAATGAAGGTGCAATATTTCAAACTACGAGCGATACTGAAGTTATTTTACACTTAATTGCTAGAAGTAAATTAGACAATCAAATAGAACAAATTAAAGAGGCATTAGAAAAACTTGAAGGCGCCTTCTCATTAGTTATTTTAACTGATGATAAATTAATTGCTGCCAGGGATCAATATGGTTTCAGACCTCTTTCAATTGGAAGAGTTAATGGTTCATTTGTCATTGCCTCTGAGACGTGCGCTTTTGATATTATCACCGCAGAATTTATTAGAGAAGTTCAACCTGGCGAAATTGTAGTTATTGATGACTCAGTTAAAAATGAATTCGAAATAAATTCTATTCGCATTAAAGATAATTCTGTATTTCCAAAAAAGCATTGCATCTTTGAATATATATATTTCTCACGTCCGGACAGTTTTATATTTGGCCATAACGTTGATAAAATGAGAAGACGTTTGGGGAAAATTTTAGCTAGAAAATATCCGGTAAGAGATAAGGATAATGAGAAGGTAATTGTTATAAGTGTTCCGGATAGTTCTAATACTACTGCACTTGGTTATCAAACAGAACTTGAAAAAGAAGGAATTAATTCTAAACTGGAAATAGGTTTGATAAGAAGCCACTATATTGGACGAACTTTTATTCAGCCGGAACAAGAAAAAAGAAAAATTGGTGTTAGAATAAAATTCAATATAGTTAAAGGAGTTTTAGAAGGCCGAACTGTTGTTATTGTTGATGACTCAATTGTTCGGGGTACAACTTCCAGGCAATTGGTAAATTTGATTAAAGAAGCTAAACCTAAAGCAATACATTTAAGAATTTCATCGGCACCAATTATGCATCCGTGTTTTTATGGAATGGATTTTCCAAGCAAAGATGAATTAATCGCATGTCAAATGAATGGGGATATAAAAGAAATTGAAAAATATCTCGGAGTTGACAGCCTGGAATATTTAACGATTGATGAAATGTTAGAAGCTGTATCGGAAGCTGGAATTAATAATTTCTGTACAGCTTGTTTCTCCGGTAATTATCCAACCGAAGTTGATGTTGCTTTTAAGAAAGAAATGTATGAATTATAAAGCAGTAATTGCTTTTTTGATCTTCCTTTTTTTTTCTTTCATTTCATATTCTCAAACAACTTGTTTCATAAAATATAAAAATTCCGTCGATCGTTCTGTAATAGCAGAGACATTTAAATTTCCAATTGATTGAAATG
>DAHXPE010000026.1 GCA_027364495.1 Candidatus Heimdallarchaeota archaeon
CGCTGAAGATATTATAATCCTTGTAAGATTTTGTAATTTCACAGCTTTAAATAATCCTAGTATATATATTTTTTAATTCACTTGCAACTTTTTTAATTAATGGTAAGTTTTTTCTAGGATCGTCTGAAGATATAGAGAAAACAATTTTTTTATCCAATGGTAGGTTCCATTTTTGTCTCAGATTCAATTTTTCTTTTATTGGGAAAATGTGTTCTCTTAATGGCGGGTATATGACTGATGGTTTAAAGTAAAATCCATATTCTTCAGCATCTTTCGCAGTTTGAATTGAATCAGAAATCAAAAAAGGAAAATCAATAAAGTCAATCAATTTCTTATACTTCTCTCTTTCAGTTAAAAAATTTCCATATTTATAAGGGTATTTTTTAAGAACCCCAAAAAAATCATGTAACGTTAGACAACTGTTTTCTCTTTTTGTAAAGTTTTTGATAGAATAGTCACTGTAATGAAAAAACAAATTTTTATTTGTGGATAGCGCCCTTAATTTATCGAATTCCTTCTTGTATAGATATTTTTGAAATTTAACATTTAAATACCATCCATTCTTTGTTGGAAATTTCTTTCCTATAATCTTGTGGCCATCATAATCATCGATATTGTCCTTTGGGTTTAAAATAAAAGAGTACAATTCGGTTTTAATTTGATTATATTTCATAAGATCAGTTACATAATTACCAATTCCAGTTTGTCTTCTCGCTGAAGATATTATAATCCTTGTAAGATTTTGTAATTTCACAGCTTTAAATAATCCTAGTATATATATTTTTTCTGACCAGCATTGACTCGATGAAACACTAACCTACAATGATCCTTTGTTCTGATCATTATCTCTTTTTTCAGTGATTCGTTTGGTTCATAGCATTAAAACTACTATTTTTTCCTGTTATATATGTCAAACGTTTGCAAGATCTGTAAATTCCTACCGCTTTTTTTATTCGAGTCAGTATTTATATAATATTAATTGGTTTTACTCACTACTACAGATAAGTTTCTTTTGTGTCTGGCTGCCCACACTATCAGAAACGACCTTAACTTTCCATATACTATATCCTATATACTAACCATCTGGAAGTTCGATGTATTGCATATCTGCTTTCCACAAATATATTTCTACAACAAAATGCACCTTACACTGTTTACATTAGACATGTATTTATATTAAAAAGTGCGTTTAGTATAAAGAATCTCCAATATAATTTATATTGAGTGATTTATGTTTTAGAATTCAAGGCTAGATCATTTTCAACCATGATTCTGACAAGTTGTTCAAATCTTGTGGATGGCTTCCAACCTAACTCTCTCTCAGCTTTTGAAAAATCAGCAAGATAGTTGTCTGATTCTAATGGTCTAAAAAATTTTTTACTGATTTTAATAAGAACCTCATCATTTTGTGAAAGCCCAACTTCATTAATTCCCATTCCTTTCCAATTTATTTTAATATTCACGACTTTAAAAGCTTCCTCCACAAATTCTCTAACTGTGTGTAATTCTCCCGTACCCAAAACGAAATCATCTGCATATTTATGATTAAGCATTAACCACATTCCATAAACAAAATCTTTAGCATAACCCCAATCTTTTCTAGCGTTCAGGTTGCCAAGTTCCAACGTTAATTTATTACCCGAAGCTATTTTTGCAACTGCCTTAGAAATTTTCCTAGTTACAAATTCTGGGCCACGTAATTCAGATTCGTGATTAAATAAAATACCATTACACATATATAAATTATAAGCCTCTCTATATGTTTTTACAGTCCAGTAACCAGCGAGTTTTGAAACTGCATATGGACTTCTTGGTTCAAAAAGAGTCTTCTCATTCTGTGGGGTTGTTTTAGGTTGTCCATATAATTCTGATGTTGCGGCAAAATACAATCTAGTATCAGGTGACGTTGATTTTACTGCATTGACTACATTGAGAGTCCCTCCTATATTTACGTCATAAGTAGATGATGGATTTTCAAAACTATATCCGACAAAACTCTGTGCTGCAAGCTGGTACATTTCATCTGGTTTTACTTCACGCAAAAGTTCCATAAAAAATCCACTATCTGTTAAGTCCCCATAGTGTATATTTAATTGCGAAAAAAGATTAGATTCTAAATGCTCTAAGTTTCCTGTTGACATTGCGCTATTTCTTCTAATTATCCCATGAACCTCATATCCTTTGGAGAGAAGTAATTTTGAAAGAAAAAACCCATCCTGTCCTGTTATTCCGGTGATTAAGGCTTTCATTGTACTCAATAGATGTTCAGACTATTAAAATTTAACCACTATATTTTACACACTTAGACCAATAGTTGCAGTATCTAGTTCAAATTCTGAATAAAACTGCGAAGATGATAGGGTAATACATCGAAGTTCAGTAAGATAATCCCGTACTCAGAGTTCGTAGATCATTCATTCGAATCAAACCATGTATTATGTCTTGTTGGTTGTTTCCCTAATTTGTAATTTCGCAACTTCCTTTGACAGATTCTTCTCTATCATCAGTTATCCAATATTTTAGAGCTTCTTTTCTGCAAACACCAGAGTATCAAACTAACGAGTTTGCGAAACAAGGAAACAATGACGACAAATGCCGAATCTCATTTCATCTTTCATATAGCTCCTATCTAAAATCTATCATATAACAACATTAATCTTCCTTTCCATTCAATTTTTACGTATCTATATTCTTACTAAATGAACACACGTAATGATCAGTAACATTAAAGAAAAAGTTGGTGAGTTAAAAATTTTGATATTTAGTCAATTATGATTTTGTTTTTCCTGATTTTACACGAAGTAAAAAAATATTTATATGGTTTCAATAATTGAGTCTCTGTGAAAATTGGATTGATTTCATATAATTTAAAATCATATAATAATGGTCAATCAAGATTTTTGATTAATATTGCTAAAGGTCTAAGAATACTTGGAAATGAAGTAATAATATATTCGTTATATATAGATGATGTTATAAAGAGTACATTAACATCGTCAGGAATTAAAATTTATTTCTCTAATATGCAGCTTGGAAAGACTTTTAACGTGAAAATTTTGACTTACGATGAAAAACTTTCCATAAGATTGGCGGAAGTTATTAAAAATTCTGAACCTTCAGAAGTATATATAGTTCTTGCAGATGAAGCAATCAAAATAGTAAACTACATCAAAAATGAGAAAACAGTGTATATCACCCAGGGAGACTTAAGTTTGTTATTTTTGAATTCTGAATTTAAAAATTACAATAGATTCGGTGTCGCCTATTTGGAAAGAAAATTTGTTTCTCAAATTAAATCGCATGCTAAAGTTGCTAAGAAATTTGATGCAGTTTTTGCGAATAGTAAATTTACTTCTAATATTATGGCATTTTTATATGGCTTTCCTATTAATGGAGTAGTTTATCCACCAGTTGATCAGTCTATTTTCAAATATGAAAACAATGATGAAACAAAAAATAAATATGCTTTGGCGATTGTTAGAAATGAGATAGATCCAATTTATCGTATAACTAGTAGACTGGCAAAAAATATTCCATTAAAGATCATAGGAGGAGGTAATGTAAAAGGAGCGAAAAATTTAGGATTAGTTCAAGACAACGAACTTCCTCAATTATATCGTCAGGCTAGTTTTGTTATTTCTCCTAACACATTGGAGTTTTACGGATACCAAATAGTCGAATCCATGAGCTGTTCTACACCAACGATAGCATATAACAATGGAGGTGCACCGGAATTGATTTATGATGAAATAAATGGTTGGTTGTCAAATACTGAAGAAGAATTCATTAGAAGATCAATTAAATTATTTAATGATGATTACCCTGTGGAGATTCGTAAAAACTGTGATGTGTATTCGAAAAAATATTCAATTTTGTCATCATCTCAAACCCTAATTTCACGCATTAACGACATAAGTTAACTTATTAAACATCATTCATATTAGTTTGATGGTCTCCAAAAAATTTATAACAAAAATAATTATGTGCATCAGAGTATAGTGTTGGAGGCTTTTTATAGTAAATTATTTCGAGTAAGATACAAAGACATAATTGCTATTACTATTATTGCAATTTTTTGTGTATCATATATTTTAATAATGTCTTATCTTTCGATAATGAAATATTTATCTTTTAATGCAGATTATCTGGATTTGGGTCTGAACAATCATGTTTTATGGTTACTTACCCATGGCGGAATAAGTTTATACTACAAATCTAATTTTTATTTAGTTTATCCTTTACAATATGAAAAACCAATAACGTTTCTCTTCGCATTAATTTACTTTTTAGATCCACACATTGAATTTTTATTAGTGATCCAATCGCTTTTTCTAGGATTAACGCCTTTTCCATTATATATAATTGCAAAGAAAATGACAGAAAATCGTATTTTTTCATTAATTATATCAATTTCCGCTCTTTGGTACTTTCCTCTTTGGTCTGCGAATCTGTTCGATTTTCATTTTCTTTCATTGTTTCCGTTATTTTATTTATGTATGGTAATGTATTGGAGCTTGGGAAGAAAAAAATTGATGTACACTTTTGCCTTGCTTTCTTCTAGTGTTAATCCAATAATTATGATTATGGTAATATTTTTTTTATGTAACACTTTAATTTTTAACAAATCTGATGAAAAATTCAATTTCAAGAAAATAATTTTGGATAATTATTTAACAATATTTGTTATCTCTTTTCTAGTCTGTATTTTGGTACTTTATCATTTTGAGAGTACGCTATACACTGCGGGGGCTTTTAATAACAATGATGGATATGTTCAACTTATATCATACAATCTTTCAGGTAAATTTACTTTGTTTTTATTTCTTTTTGCTGCATTAGGCTTTCTACCTCTTTTAGATATTAAATCGTTAATTCCATTAATTCCGTATATTGGATATGTATTATTATCAACTGATCCTGCGAATACTACCATTTTTGGTTTGCATTACACAATTTTAGCTTTCCCAGTATTATATACTGCTCTAATTATGAGTTTTTACAAAGTTAAAAAGTTAGTACAAAAAAATTATATCCCTAGGGGTTCAGAATATAATAATTGTATATATACCGAGAAAAACAACACTAAACAATTCTCAATAGAAAACAAGTTGATTAGGTTTGTTTTGATTTTCATCATTCTTTTTTCAGTTATGTATTATCCGTTGAGTCCACTTAACCAATATGTTTCTGGTGGTCCGCCAAATGGAAATTTCGAACTCAAAACAATAACTACGATAACACCACAAATGATTTTTTTGGATAATGTGATTAATCTTATACCTAACAATGGTTCTGTTTTGACCCAAAATTCAATCCCTCAATTATCTGGCAGGGAGTATGTGCAAGTTCCAGTTTTACCATCTGTTTATATACCATCTATTCCATATAATTATATTCTTATTGACACAGCTATTACCCCACAAATATATTTAACTCAATTTATTTCAATTATTAATCACTCGCTGGATAACCATACTTTTGGAATTCTAGCAGAAGGAATGGGTGCGATTCTCTTAGAAAGAGGTTACACCGGATTACCTATTTTGTTTGCTCCTCTTGATTTTAGTATTGGTATTACTTCCTTTTATATTCCTAACAATAGCGAACTCGTTAACAATAGCACAATTTTAGGTTTAAAAGGTGGACAATCAATGTGGTTTGGCCCCTACATAAATCTACCACCAGGAAAATATTCAGTGACTTACTATATATCAAGTTCAAATGCCTCCAAATCTACTCAAAATGCAATTTCCATTGATACAGTCTATGGAAACACAATATTGGCATCGCAAAATATATCAATAAATCAATTTCAGGATAATAATTCAATTAAATCATTCACCCTTTTCTTTCAATTAAATGATTATGAGGGAAATATTCAGTTTCGAGGCATGAATTATAACGGCAATTCTGACCTCACTTTTTATGGTGTCACAATTTTACAAAAGAAGTGAAATTTGATACCTTTCTCATTTTGTAATTTCATATATTCATTAAAGTGTGTGTCAATATTGAACTATATTTAATTTATTTATTGATCTCCTTTTTTAGCTTGAATTAATCAATTATAAAAAATTTTAAAAAAAGTACGAAAATCTGTTTAAAACAAATTTTAGATTTGTAAAAATAAAGCACGAAAATTTAAGGAGAATGTATTTATCATAACTTGATGTTTCGATGTGCTTAGATCTTAGTGTTCTAATAACAAAACATAATAAATATGAATACTTTACAACTCTTTCAAGAGTGAAATAATTCTTGGATGTGCTTCAGAATGTGCCTCATAATGAATATTACAAACTGTTAACAAGATACTAAAATCCCTTTGGAAAGTTTTACTCCTCTTAATTAAGCATAAGAATTT
Source organism: Candidatus Heimdallarchaeota archaeon (assembly GCA_027364495.1). The sequence goes on from DAHXPE010000026.1 coordinate 6,365, forward strand.
AAAAAGGATTCCATGTTTTCAGACTCGCGTAAGTACATCTAACCAGAAATGATTGTTCATAATCTACATCTCAAGGGAGTACCGGAATGTGGAGAAACCCCTACTCACTCTTTTAGTTAAAAAAATAACGCAATGTGAAGGCATGATGGTTTAATTTTTAAATCAACGGTAGTTAAGAATAAATAAAGTTTATTTATTATTTAAATCTTACGATTTGAAAGGTTTGAGATTATAAGAGATTCCTAAGCGGTAACAATATAATAATCATAATGGAAGAGATTTTTTACATAATTCCTCATATGGTGAGGAAAAATAAGAACTGAAATCGAATTATTGCAAGCTTTTAATGTAAGGTAAAAACTATTCTTGGAGATTAAACTTACAAAAGGAACGGATTCTAAGCAGGAAGACAGTTGAAGACACTAATATAAGCGTTTCTGCATCAAACCGTAGGACTTTATAAATAAATGAAATCTCATTCACCGTCATTTATAAGGAAATAGAATGAAACTTTTATCGACTAAAAATATACTTAATCATACATGAAATATCAACTTCAAAAGCGTATTTTCAGAGAATCAGTACATAAAACTACACAAAAGATCTTTAATAAATGTAACTTTGAAAGTGTTTAGCGACATAGTTCTATATATTCCAGTATAGTAAAGGAATATGAATCAAAATAGAATCTTCGCCAAGTTCAATGTGGGAGAATTGTGTTTTTCCAAACGAGAACAAGCAGTTCTTTAAATATTCGTTCAAGCATATAATGACTTTTAAAAATTGCAATGTAAACAGATGAAGTTACTCAGTTGATTGTGTCCTTTTTTAGAGTTCAGAATAATAGTGACTCAATTTCTTTGTTCATAGTTTCTATTTTGTCACAAATTTTGATTTCTTCAGGATGTAAATTTGGATGTATCTTATAGATGTATTTTCTTAATGCTTGTTCAAGTTCATTATCTTGGTAAAAAATTATTTTTTTGTAGTCCTTCGCTTGAGATATGAACTCACTAAATCGTTTTGAAATAATGAACTTTTGAAAAAAAATCGCAATTGCCAACACGCTTGAAAAACCACCAGGGGCTTTGTAATCTAAAATAATGAGATCTGAATTAAGATATAATCCCATCAAATCTTTTTCTTTGACTCTTCCTAGATTTTTATATATTATTTCGGAATAAGTTTTAAAAAGTCTCGAGATTTTATCTTTGAATAAGGGGAAATGTATATTTATGTCTCCAGCTATTATAAGTTTGAACTGGACACCTGAATCGTGTAGCTTTTTGAGAGTTTTTAATGAATTTTCAGGATCTTTCTGTGGCCCCCAGTTTCCAAATAGAAGTATTATAGGTACAATATTTGGAGAATTGTTGATGAATTCCTTATCAAGTATATTATTAAGCTTTAAAGTCCCAATTGTTTGAAGATATGGTAGTTCAAGGGTTTTCACTTTAAAATTTTTGTTAATGGATTGAATGTGCGAAGTGTAAATAGGGCTAAGAAAACAGGTGACAACCGTTTTAAACATCAACTTTTCAATAGTTTTTATTACTATTGATTTAACGAAGTTATTTGCTCCGTAATAACCCAATGCTTTAAAATCATTTGTGTGGATAGAATTGTGATATATGACTATGACTTTTTTATGGAAAAATATTTTTAAAATGATAGGTGATATTAACCCTACAAAATTTGCTATTATTGAAGTGCCATAGGCTGTTGGCATAATATTATATATGAATAAATCAGAATCGTCCTTAATAACTTTCTTCAAAGTTCTGAAAATACTAATTGGATGGTTTGGATTATAGCATTCATGGAGATATACATTTTTTTTAAATTCAAGTGATTCTGAACCATCTTTGATCCATGTTACGACATTAATTTCTTCTAGATTATTCATTGAAAAAAGAACAGTTAACCCCGTTCCAATTTCCTGTAGGATCAACCCATGATTAAGGATGGTTGAAATTAATGTCAACTTCAATAATAGGTAATTTTTAGAACGTATAAATATTATTATGTCGAAAGAGAACTTTTCATTTAGCGGTAATAAATGAGGGCACACATAGATATCATATACCCAATATTTAGATAAAAAAATATACTATTATGCATTTTGGGAGAGAAGGGCGCGTGGCCAAGCATGGATATGGCAACAGCCTCCTAAGCTGTAGATCAGGGGTTCAAATCCCCTCGCGCCCGTTATAAGATTATTCCATCCTTGGTGCCAGGAAGAATTTTACCTTCTTTTCCCCTTCCTTTTCCACATATTCAGGCTCAATGATGAGAGGATAGTCATTGTTGAAAGACAATTTAAGTTTCTCAGCTGAACCTGTGGATTTTATGATTCTCATGAGATAATCGGAAGGATAACTGCTCTTTGATCCACCTCTTGACACAAGCTCAACACAGTTTTCTCTTTCGAGAATAAGCTCTGCGTCTTCTGATTCCGTTTTAGACGATATTACAAACCTTGAATCCTCTATGGAGAGTCTCACTGAATCCCTTACATCA
>DAHXPE010000196.1 GCA_027364495.1 Candidatus Heimdallarchaeota archaeon
TGATATAGCTAAAAAAGAATTAGATAATAATATAACAATCAAAAACCAGCAATATTGAGTGATTTATATTCTTGATCAGCTTTTAACTTTTCAACTTGACCATTCATTGCAGCTAGTTGACTATCAAGAGCACCTATTTCAGATCGAACATTTTTTATTCTGCTATTTTGTTCAGAAATGAAGTTCTGTTCACTATTAACACTCTCTTGTCCCTGGTTTTTGATTGTTATATTATTATCTAATTCTTTTTTAGCTATATCATATTCCAATTTAGCTTTTGACAACTCAGCTTCTGCTTTTGATAAAGCATCCTTAGTTTGTGAAATGCGTTCTTCTGCTTCTCGTAATTTTTGTTGCCTTTCGGCTTCAATCTCTGCTTTTCGTTGGGTTATTTTTGCTGTAATATCTGTTATTTCTGTTTTCATTGAAGTAATTGAGTTTTGTAAATTCTTTTCTTCAGTTTCCAAGGAAATTTTTTTCCCATTTATTGCTTCTACGCTTTCTTCTAAATTTGAATAATTTCCCTCGAGTTCAGAAAACTGTTTTGATAGATAAGTTATGTTATCTTGCTTGTTTTTAGATGTTGTTTCTAATTCTGTCACCTTTTTGTTTAAAACTTCTAGTTCTTCAAAGTATTTTGATTTTTCAAGTTCCAATTCAGTTTTAGCTTCATGCAATAGATCTTTTTTAGAATTTAATTGTCCTTGTAAATCATCTATTACTTTAGCTTTTTCTTCTTGGACCGCACAGTTCGGACATCCTTTTACAAAATTACTTTCCATGAAATAAGTGCCACAATTTTTACAGATAGGAATAATATTTACCTCCAATTAATTTAAACTTCGCAGTTCTGCGTTTAAATTTTGCAAAGTAGTTTCTGATTCTTTTTTCTCTTTCGTTATGCCAACAATACTTTGTTCGAGTTTAGCAATCGCTTCTTGAGATGTATTCATCTGAGTTTGGAGAATAGACCGTTTCTCTTTTAAAGATTGAACATCACTTGATACTTTTTTCTCTTTTTGATCAAGATCAACAACGCGAGCTTCTAAGTCAGCTATTTTATCTTTCTGAGAATTAATCTGACCAATCCATTTATCTTTCTCGGCTTTAATTTGTTCATCGGTTTCTTTTATTTGCTGTTCAGTTGCAGCAATTGATGCATTAATTGAGCCTTCGATACTAACCTCATTGCGAAGGGAATCTGGGTTAATTCCAACAGATGGGCTCATGGACTCTGGTACATGCTCTTCAGCACAAATGGGGCAGGGGTCTCTAATATAATAGCCACCACAAACTTTACATATGGGCATTTTTTTTTCCTCGAAATATTACATAGTTTTTAAATTGAAAATTCCTATTTTATTCGTTAATATTCTTTTGAATTGTATTTACTATATTGATATAATAAATGAAAATCTAAATAACTAAATTTGATATTTCTTGTAATTTGTCTTGAGAATCTTCTTATATAAAAATAATTACTTACTACAATATTTGGCAAATTATTAATTTTCTGATTGATAAAGAACAGTTTATCTTTTTTTTTAAGCCATATTTTCCATTCTTTTCTGTTTACTTTTCTAATTTGCTCATTTATGTTTAGTAAAGTGATTTTTTGTTTTTTAAGTCCTAAATTTCTCTTTTTTTCGCTGGTTTTTCGTTTTTTTTTTGTTAATCAATAAAATTATTCAAGGATATCGCCAATTTTTATCTTATAGAGTATTTTTTCTTCATATCTTTTTCAAATCTTTTTAGGAACAAATCAATAATTTAAAATTATCCCTGTACAATCTATATTTAGATCTCTGGAATGGTTTTTCAGTTAGTAAGATTTACCTTTTCATGTAGTGTTTCAATTATTGGTCTTTTAAATGAATAAAGCTGCTACTGTTCATATTTTAGATTCTTATTATGCTTTCGTTTTTACAACTAAACCTTCAGCCGATTCAGAACTTGAAATTCGCTTTCTTGGTTACACTGGTAAAACCATCACTGGCTCACGACCTCAGCTGAGAGGTGAAATTACTTGGGTCTGGAATACCAATAATCAAGGCGAACAATTTCTTCGTGAACGTTTCATTAAAATTATTGGTAAGGGTACCAATCCTCTTCCTTTAAAACCAGAAAAAGGTCGTGAATTATTTAAAAAAGCTCCCTATATACTTCTTGATTCAATTTTACCAAAAAATATAAAGAATGGAATGAATAGTTTTTTTAAAGATTTCCAAATCAATGCTGTGGTTAAAGAATTCACTAACTGTCCTTATTGTGTTCTGGTTGATCGTATCACACTTATGTCAGATAAGAAATCTTACATTGGCTTAAACAATCAAAAAATTTGCCAATTATGTGCTTTACAGGAGGTGCAAAAAGAATTAAAAGGTAGAGGCGTAAGTTTAACCCCCGCCATCACCCAATATCTTCAAGCTTTACTTCAACAATCTAAAAATGTACCAAAAACCATAGAAATAATACACGGTAATCAGGCATACGGTTCAGGATCAATAATAAAGGAAGTTGAAAAACTCTTAGGCGAATACCATGAACCCACCCCTATTAGTAAACTCTCCTTACCCGAATATGTCAGAAAAAACCTCAAAGAGAGAGATATATCATCGTTACTTCCTGCACAGGTCAAAGCTCTAGATGAAGGTTTACTGGACAACAAAGATTTGCTTGTTGTTGCCGAGACGAGTGCTGGTAAAACTCTAATCGGAGAAATTGCTGCACTTAAACATATTTTAGTCCACAAAAAGCAAGTTCTGTATTTAAGTCCACTGGTTGCTCTTGCCAATACCAAATACGAGTCTTTTAAGAAAAACTTCAAACAGGAAGGATTCACAGTTGGTTTAAGAGTAGGAATTCCCCGTTTGAAATTGAAAAACGTTACCCATGTTCCAGATTCAACTAATTTGGCAGATAAAAATATTATTGTCGGTACATATGAAGGATTCGATCTCATGCTTCGTTCAGGTTATAAGTTTTCAAATATTGGCTTGGTTATTGTCGATGAGATCCAAACACTTCAGGAAGAAGAAGATCGAGGACCTGACCTTGATGGTTTGATCACTCGTATTAAAATGCAACGCAACCAGATTCAAATTTTAGGACTCTCAGCTACTATTGGTAATCCTGAACAACTAGCTGAGATGCTAAACTTACAACTGGTCTGGTATAAAGGTCGTCCTATTCCTTTAGAAGTTCATGTTCTAATTTCTCCCTCTAATCTTAAAAAGAAAGATCGTATGGCTGAAATTATTCTTGAAGAAAAGAAATTAACTAGTTCATTCGGTTATTCTGGCCAAGCAATCGTTTTTACAAACAGTCGTCGTAAGACCAAAGAAATCAGAGATTATTTAAGAAATATGCGTATCAAGACTGCTAATTACCACTCTGGTCTTCCCTATGGAACAAGAAAACAAATCGAGGAAGAATTTGATGCAGGTAAAATCGATTGTGTTGTTGCTACTTACGCATTAGGAGCTGGCGTGGACTTTCCAGCCTCCGTTGTCATATTTGAAAGTCTTCAAATGGGCAAAGATTTACTTATTGACCGAACAAATATATTTTTCCAGATGATGGGGCGAGCTGGCCGTTTAGGTAAGCATGACAAAGGTAAAGTTATTATTTTGGCTACACCCTTCCCACCTAACGCTTCTGTCCAAATTACCGAAATTGAATTAGCTATGAATTTGCTTCGAGCTTCCTATCAAAAGGTTGATCCTGAGTATGATTTAAATAAAACAGCTACTCAGATTCTTGCTACCTTAGCAAATTTCCAAAAATTATCTTCCACTCAATATGAACAATCTTTTAATCTTTTGTTAGGTAAAACTGGTACCTTCAAAGATACTGCTGATTATCTTGTATCCAAACAACTTGTTTCCTATAATGAAGAGAATAGTACCTATGCTATTACAAAATTGGGACAAGCTGGTGCGATGTCCTTTTTGACTGTCAAGGAAATATCATTTGTTCTTAAGAATATTAACTCTTTACTTCCAATTGAGATTGCTATTTTGATGGATCCCTTTGAAAATATTCATTTAGCACCTTATTTAATTGGATTCCTAGAAAAATCCCTTAAAACAAGGGTACCAACAAGATTATTTACAAGTAGTGCTTTGGAACTCTTGGACCAAGCTTCTGTTAAGGTCCAAAAGTTAGACAAGACTGTTGTTGAATTATTGATAGCATGGAATAAATATTTCTTTAATTGCAATTGTGAAGATAGGCCCTATTGTAATCATGGTTTAATAAATGTCGACAAACTTCTTATAACTCTTCGAACAAGAAAGGGTAGTCCAGAAGCTATTGCTAAAATAATTGAAAAAGAATATGGATTGTATGCTTTCCCAGGCGATATTTTACGATGGTTGGAATCAATTGTCCATAAACTCGAAGGAATCAAAAAAATAACCAGTGCCGTCAAAATTGATGTCAGTGAAAAACTGGAAGTTATTGAAAGTGCAATTCAAGATCCTGATGCTATTAATGAACAAAAATTACAAGAATTAGAAAATATCATATAACAAAAGGTTTCACTATGAAAGTGGCAGTTCTTTATTCAGGTGGTAAAGATTCAACCTATACTTTATGGATTGCTCTTCAACAATATGAAGAAGTCAAAATTATTAGTGTTTTGTCAGCTGATGATTCTTATCTTTATCATTACCAAAAAGAACAGATTATCAAAACTTTAGAAGAAGCTATTGGGATACCCATAACAATTCTTTCAATTAACAAAGGTGAAGATGCATTAGATTCTCTAGAACAATCTATTAAATCATTAGAGGTCGAAGCTATACTTATAGGTGGTTTATTATCAGAATATCAACGAATGAGATTTAATGAAGTTGCAAAGCGTCTTAACATCCCCTGTTTTGCACCTCTCTGGAGAAAAGATCATTCAATGCTTTTAAAAGATTTAGCAAAATATTTTACAGTAATCTTCTCTACAGTTGCATCAATGGGTTTAACTAAGAAAGATCTTGGAAGAGCTCTTGACCAGCAAATGTTTGATCGATTGATCGAATTACATAAGACGTCTGGTTTGTCAATAGGAGGAGAAGGTGGAGAATATGAAACCTTGGTTCTTGATGCACCATTCTATAAGAAAAAAATATACATAGAAGAAGCAAAACAAGAATGGACCGAGACACAATTATTTGGCTATTATAGAATAGAAAAACTACGATTAGAAGAGAAAAAGTTTTAATTGTCAAAAATAGAAATATTTGGATACAATTTTTTTCTCAAACTTTAAGAATTATTTCACTTTGTTTTGTCTGTCCTCAGGTCCATCTTGAGCTTTAGAAAGTTCAGATAAAGAAAATTTTTAATCCATTAACAATTTAATTTTTGGATATGCCAATCAAATAGATATTTGGTTCTGAAATTTATTATTTAAACTGTTGATTATAAAATATGATTGAAAGCCAAATATTCTCTAACTGAAAAAGGAATATAATTAGGAAATATCTTTATAGGGTTATATAATTGGGAAAAGAATTGGAATCTAACTGAAGAAAATCTAAAGTTAGATCAAAATGATGTATCTGACTTAAGGATTTTCTTAAACTTTGCAACAGTAGCTAAGGGATCACCATAATAATCACTTATTACATTTGAAATTTCTTCAAAACTGCGTTGCTTATTTTTAACCATGGCACGTAACACGGTTGCGCGGTTTTCAAGTTCATCTTTTAGTTGTTTTTCACTATAACCTGTAACATCCATAATTGAATCTAATACATATGAACGCCCTAAATAAGAAAAAATATCATCTCTTGGATCCCAGACAAAAATTTTATTCAAAACAAGATCATTTGTTGTTTGGTCAACACCAACAATTTCAACAAATTCAACGGTTCGACGGATAGATTGAGTAATACCACGCCTAATATTACGTTGTACAGCTATTAAATTTAATGATGAAATCATTTGTCGGGGAATATTCATAGGTTCAGACTCAAGACGTCTAATAACACCCATAGGACTATCACCATGGATGGTACCCATACCAGCATGACCAGTTGCCATTGCCTGAAACATTGTAAAAGCTTCAGAGCCACGGACTTCTCCTACGAATAAAAAATCAGGTCTTTGACGAACTGCTGCTCTAAGAAGATCATACATAGTAACCTCGCCACGTTTCTTACCAGTTTGATCAAAAGAACCAAATCCGGCACGAGAAACAGATTGGATCCAGTTTTCATGAGGCAAATTCAATTCAGGAGTATCTTCAATAGAGACTATTTTATTGCCAGGCTTAATAAACATGGCAATGCCATTTAAAAGAGTGGTTTTTCCAGCTGCAGTTCCACCAGCAATCAATATCGACTTCTGGTGTTCGAGGACAAACCAACAAAAAGCTGCGATGTGTTCGTCAATCGTATTAAAAGAAATAAGATCAATAATTGTCAATGGATCCTCTTTAAATTTACGGATAGTAAATGTAGGACCACGTTTGGTAATTTCTCTACCATAAGTACAGTTAATACGAGAACCGTTTGGTAATGCAGCATCTAGTAAGGGATCAGCTACTGAAATATGCCTGTTTGCACGCTGTGCAGCTTTAATAACGAAGGAATTTAATGCTTCATCAGTATTAAAAATTATATTTGTTTGGATACTCTGGTACTTACGATGAACTATATAGACAGGAATACCAGTTCCATCACAGGAAATATCCTCTATATTTGGATCAGCAAGTAAAGGATCAATAACACCAAAGCCTAAGTATTCTTTCTCAATACGATAATTAATTTTATCGAAACTAGCTTGATCAACAGCCACATTATAATTTCTAATGATATCAAGTATTTTATTTCTCAAATAATTAGAAGCAGCTTTCCGATTAGCAATCTGTTGAAAATCAATAATTAACGATTCCTTAATTACATCCTCTATCATTCGCGCAATTTCTTCTTCTTGCCTTGAAATTGGACTTTCAACAACCTGATAAATAAGTTGTCCACTTTTAGGGTCCGTAGCGATAAGTGCATAAGCAAATGGTTGAATTAACGGATAGGTTTCGTTTATAACTTCTTGATTAATCGACATTTGATATTTCCTTTTCTTGACAATTGATGAATAACTAGTCAATCATGAATGTGTATTAAAACCATTCTAATTTTACTGGTAAAAATTTTTTGTGGATGAAAAGCCACCTCTCAAAACATCCTGTATACACGCCTAGTACCTAACAATTTTGCAATTTTAGCTTGTTAAGAAAAAACTCTTTCAAAAACATTGTTCAGCCGCTACACCTGATAACCATATCCTGATTTGTTTCCATAAAGGTGATTTGGAGAAAAAAATATTCGTTGAACATTGATCTCTCTAAATTGATAGTTTTCAAAAGTTTATAAAAAACAATTT